>JAKSBK010000018.1 GCA_022361155.1 Pseudomonadota bacterium | reverse complement strand
TGCGGTCGTGCGGTGGCGGCCCGGAGGGGGCAAGCACCGGGCGGCTTCAGCTACAGGACGCCGTTGGGCTCCCATTTGAAACCCGCAAGCTGTGGGTCGAGCGGGGTCTCGGCTATGTGATTCACGTAATTGCTCAGCGTCTTCTGGGTGACGCCGAGCACGACCTCGAGCACGTTGGCCCGACTGAAACCCGCCGCTCGGAACGCGTCGACGTCCTCTTTCGTAGCGAAACCACGTTTTTCGACCACGGCACGGGTGAATAGCTGCAGGGCAGCCAGTCGGGCGTCTTGCACGGGCTCGGCGGCGCGCAGCGACGCAAGGGCGGCAGCGTCCGCACCTGCAGCCTGCGCTCCCCAGGAATGCGCTGCCACGCAGTAGTCGCAGCGGTTGTGCACGGCCGTCGTGACCAGCACGACCTGCTGTTCGAGCGGAGACAGCGAGCTCGAGGCGAAGCGCTCGGCCAGCATCAGGTAGGCGTCGAGCACGCTCGGCGCTTCGGCCATAATGCCGAGCAAGTTGGGAACGAATCCAAACTGCTCCTTGGCCTTCGACAGGCCCTGCCTCGCCCCTGGGGTTGCTTCTTCTACTGCGTGTATCGTGAAGTCCGTCATGTTTCGCTCCGAATCCGTGCTCTTGATTGCACGACTGGATGGACGGTCGCAGAGCCAAGCTGTTACAGCCGCGCCGCGCTCATGTGACCCGACGGGCTTCGAGCGGTCCGTGGTGTATTCATGCCCATGCCCTTGCCCTTGCCCGGAAACCATCGCCGGCAGCGACCGAAGCGAACGATGAGAGCTCGGGCGGGGGCACGGACGGGAGCATGGGCAAGGTGCTGATCAGGACGACGTGGCGCTAGCCGGATGACTGTCCCTGCCTGCCGCGCGCCGGCTCGGAAGGCGCAAGCGCTCGAGCGCAGCAGTGCGGGCCCAGGCTTCCTTGCGATCGGTTTGCTCGAACAGGCGGACTTGACCCGCCTCGCGAACACCCACGGGTGTTCCGTCACGGTAGAGGATGCGGTTGGCTGCGAGGGCGGGCACGCGCGCGCCGGCTGGTACGATGCCCACCAGGTTGAGGGGATCGGCCGCGCTGATAGCGATCAGGGTCGGATTCGGCGGCTCGCGTCGCAGCCGGCGCAACAGGGTAACGGCTTCGGGCAGCGCGTATTGCTCCCCGCTTGCGGAGCCCACGAAACGGCCCCCGCGGATCTCTCCGCGAGCCTCCAACCGGCGCAGTGCCCGAACGAGCTCGCGCCAGGGCGGCATCGCTTCGCGAACGAGCAGCGCCCGGAATACGACGCCGTAGCGGCGCAGCAGCAGGCGCGCGCAGGCTTCGGCGCGGGCTTCGTCGGCTTCGTGCGAGTCCACTGCCTCAGGACCCGGCTGGGTGGCAAGCAGGCTCCAGCGCCCGGCGGCCTGCATGTCGAAAGCGGTGGCGTGTGCTCGCCGTCGCGCCGTGCGCACCGAATCGCGCTTGTGCCCGGGGACCAGCAGCGCCCTCAGCCCCGCGAAGCTATCGGAGGTCACCCGGCCCATCGATACCAGCTCGGCCAGCGCATCCTCGGCCTGCGTGCGCAGCAAGCCGCTGGCCGTGACGAGCTCGCTGAAGAACAGGGCGCCGCGATCCTGCAGGCAGCTCAAGAGCGTCCGAGCCTGGCTAGACAGGCCCCCGGCGCCGTTCGCGTCCCCCTGGTGCAGCCACCAAGCTAGCCGCTCGCGCGCTAAGAAGGCGATCGGTGTGCTTCGCACCGGTCGAGGCCGGCCCGCTAAAGCGGCCTTGTCCTCGCCGTCGGCTCGTTCGAAGCGAAGCCGATTGGGAAGACGGGCCCAAACGAAGCGGCCCTGCAAGCTGGCGGCATCGAGCCAGGCCGATTCGTAGGCCGCGATACGTGCCGGCAGCACCTCGGCCTCCCAGCAAGCTGCGGCCAGGGAGTAGCCCTCGAGCTGCTCGAGCACGGCCTGCAGGCCTTCCGGGCCACGTACTTGCTCCTCTGCGCGGGCGTGTTGCCAGGCAAACAGGAAGCGCATGAAGGCTGCGCCCGAAACCGGCTCGATCTCCTGGCGCAGCTGCTTGAGGGTGTAGCGATGAATACGGGCGAGCAGGCGGCGCTCGCACCACTCCAAGCTGGCGGGGTCAAGAGGGCGCGCCAGCGCAGGTTTTCGGAAGCGGCCCCTCAGGGCGTAGCCTTGAGCTTCCAACCGCACGAGCGCAGCCTCGATCCCGGTGCGTTCGAGGCCAAGCTGCGCCGACAGCTCCTGCGCCGTGACAGGCCCGCTCACCTCGAGCCGGCAGCGCACAAGCTCGACCAAGGCGTCCTGCTTGGACCAGGAGCGGCCGTCCGCGAGCCAGACGCTCGGGTCGGCGGCCCGGGCTTCGGGCAGCAGCACCTGCAACATGGCTCTGCGCTCGGCAGCGACCCAGATCGGCTCGCGCCCTTCACGCCGCAGCATGGTGGCACGTTTCGCGCGGGACAGTTGCTCGAGCCATGCTGGGTAGCCCTCGACCTCGCTTGCATTCAGCAGACCCGTCAGGACGAGTGCATCGTGCAGCTCGTCGGCGGACTCGAGGCGCGGCCAAGCTTCTTCCTTTACGCGTGCGATGGCCTGCGGGTCCAGGGCGCCGAGCTCGCTTGCGTGCTTGACATCGAGCGCGCGCCTGCCGATCACGGCCTGCGTTCTCCGCTCCTCCAGGGGCGCGTCATCCAGAAACGCATACGGCCGTGCGGTCAAGACCTCCTGAGCCAACGGCGAGGGCTCGCTTAGCTCGCGCACGCTAAAGCTCGTCGTAGCGTCTCGAATGCCTTGCACAACGGCTTCCAGGCCCTCGATGTCCATGGCCTCGGTCAAGCAGTCCAGGATCGTCTGCTGAACCAGCGCATGCTCCGGGATCTCCCGGTCTCCCTGCACGTTCTCCAAACAGGCCACCTGATCTGGAAAGCAAGCAGCCAGCAGGTCGCCGGCGAGCATGCGCTGCAAATAGGGTGGGGTCTTGCGGCCGCCTCGCCGCCGCGGCACGGCCAGCGCGCGTGTGGCGTTCCAGCGCCAGCGGGTCTCGAACATGGGTGCGTCGAGCAACGCCTGTACGAGCACGCCGCGCACCGTGCGGGCGTTTAGGAACCCCTTGATATCGAGCAGGGGAAAACTGTGCATCGGACCCAGCGAAAGCACGATCGCGTCGTCCGTTGCCGCCGCCTGCAGCTCCACGTTGAACGAACGGCAGAAGCGCTTGCGCAGGGCCAGTCCCCAGGCTCGATTGAGACGGCTGCCCATGGGCGCATGCACCACCAGCTGCATGCCGCCGGACTCGTCGAAGAAACGCTCGACAACCACGTGGGCTTGCGTAGGCAGCGTACCCAGCGCAGCGTGCGCACTGCTCAGGTACTCGGCGAGCTGCTGGGCAGCATCTGGAGCGAGACGGTAGCGGTCGCACAGCCAATCTTGCAGCCGGCGCGACTGCTCGTCGTCGGACCCGTCGCGTTGCAGCTCGGCGGCGCAGCGCGCTCGCAGCTCGGACACCGCCTGCGAAAGCTCCGAGCTGCGTCCCGGCGCCTCGCCGAGCCAAAACGGTATCGTAGGCGGCTGGCCTTCGGCGCTGTGCACCCGAACTTGGCCTTTTTCGACCTTGAGGATGCGCCAGGACGCGTTGCCGAGCTGGAAGATGTCGCCCTGCATGCTTTCGATGACGAAGTCCTCGTTGAGCGTGCCGATGAGCGTTCCCTGCGGCTCGAGCACGACTTGATAGTCGGTCGTGTCGGGAATCGCGCCGCCACAGGTGATCGCTGTCAGGCGCGCGTTGCGGCGCGCGCGCAGCACGCGGTTGACCTTGTCGTGATGCAGGTAGGCTGCACGCCGGCCACGCGTGGTGTCGAAGCCGTCGACCAGCATCGCTACCACGGCCAAGAAGTGCTCCCGCGACGTGTCTCGATAGGGATAGCTGCTTCGCACCAGCGCGAACAGCTCGTCTTCCGACCAGGCTCTGCTGGCCCTCGCGTCGTTGCTGTTTTCATCGTGGCCGGCAACGGTTGCAACGAGCTGCTGCGCCAAGATATCCGTCGGTCCGGGCGGAATGCACACGCGATCCAGATCACCCTGCCGGACCGACGCGAGGAGCGCAGCGCACTCCGCAAGCTCGTCGCGACTCAGCGGGAAGAGGCGCCCCTTGGGCAGGGCGCCCAGGGTGTGCCCGGACCGCCCTACCCGCTGCAGCAGGGTCGCGATGGAGCGCGTCGAGCCGATCTGGCACACGAGGTCCACGCTGCCGACGTCGATGCCCAGCTCGAGCGATGCCGTGGCTACCAGAGCCGAAAGCTCGCCGGCCTTCAGCCTGCGTTCCGCGCCCAGACGCTGCTCGCGCGATAGACTGCCGTGATGCGCCATCACCCGGTCGTCGCCGAGACGCTCGGCCAAGTGACGCGTCAGCCGTTCGGCCAGCCTGCGTGTGTTGACGAACACCAAGGTCGTACGGTGCTCCTCGATCAACCCAGCCAGCCGGTCGTAGAGCTCCTCCCAAACCTCGCCGGCCATGACCGCTTCGAGCGGGGAGGCCGGCAGCTCGATGCCGAGGTCGAGCTGTCGCGAGTGGCCCAGATCGACGACGTTGCAGGCCCGGGGCCCGGAGGGTCCCTGACCCACCAGAAAGCGGGCGACTTCGGCAATGGGCCTCTGCGTGGCCGACAGACCGATACGCGTCACGTCGCGGCCGCACAGCGCCGCCAGTCGTTCCAGCGACAGCGCCAGATGACTGCCCCGCTTGTTGCCGACCAGGGCGTGGATCTCGTCCACGATCACGCTGCGCACCCCCGCCAGCGCCCGCCGGCCGCTGCTGCTCGTGAGCAAGATGTACAGCGACTCGGGCGTGGTAACCAAGATGTGCGGCGGCCGCTTGCTCGAACGCGTCCGTTGGGCCGAGCTGGTGTCGCCCGTACGCACCATGGTGGTGATCTCGACATCGGGCAGCTCGAGCTCGCGCAGCGCCTCGCGGATGCCGGCGAGCGGCAGCTGCAGATTGCGCTCCACATCGTTGCTGAGCGCCTTGAGGGGCGAGACGTACAGCACGTGCGTCTTGACCTCGAGCTCGGCTTCGAGCCCGCGCCGCACCAGCTCGTCGATCGCCGACAAGAAGGCCGCCAACGTCTTGCCCGAGCCCGTCGGCGCCGCGATCAGCGTGTGCTGGCCTGCACGCAGCGAGCTCCAGCCGCGGCGCTGCGCCTCCGTGGGCTCGTCGAAACACGCAGCGAACCAACGCCGGACCGCCGGATGAAAGCTCGCCAATGCCACCCCTACCCGCTACCAGGCCCGAAAGAGGCCCGCAAGCAGACCCGCGTGCAGCCTGGATCACGCTCGTGGCGCCAGGACCCGCTACAAAAAAACCTACAGCCACGAATATCGTGCCGGGCCACGGAAACGTCGCGTGTGCGCAGCGCGGCCCCGCGTGTGCGCCGCCTGCGCCATGGCATCGTCGCGCGCGGTCGCCGTTTGACCAGCCACCACGCAGCGAGCAAGCATGACCGGCCTATCGGCCAGCTACTCTCCAGTTGCCCGCAATCTCACACCGGTCACAGGCTCGATTTCACGCCGGTCTCGGGCTCCGGTCACCACGGGCTCGGTCACGCGGGTTCGGCCCTATCTTTCACTCCTGTCGCGGGCTCGGCTTTGAGAGCTCGAGACTCGGCTCCCCGACGGGACGCTTCCCCCGGCAAGGCCAACAGCACACTCGCTAGCACGCGCCGAGTCCGGGCCGGCCTCAGTCGGATGGCGGTGCGAGGGCCTGGGCGGCAACCTGCGTGAAATACGCCTGCCTTTGCCTCTCTGTCTCGAGCACGGCGAGCGCGCCGTACAAAGGACGAAAAAGCGCGGGGAAGAAAACGGCGCTGAGTGCGGTCGCGACACGATGTGCCGCATCGACCCGACTCAGTCCGGGCACGGCCTCTGCCAAGCGGTCTCGCAGCGCCACGATGATCGGTTCGAGCACGCGAGGGAACTGTCCCCTGTAGTCATCCTGCGTGAACGCGTCGTGCAAGTGGGCCTTGGTGACGCGTGGATAGCGCACACTGCCCTCGAAGTAGTACAGCAACAGCGCCTTCAGCGCGGCCTGAGGATCCGTCGCGAATTCGTGGAGATACCGCTCCGTGTCCGCCCGCATGTGTTCGAGGCTGGTAGCCAGCGCCGCCTGCATCAGCGCGTTCTTGCTCCGGAAGTAGTAGTTGACCGCAGCCAGGTTCATGCCTGCGGCAGCCGCAATCCCACGAACGGTGACCCTGGCCATGCCATGGGCCTCGATCTGCTGAATTGCCGCCAACAAGAGTTTCTTTTCAGGCGCTTGGGCGACGGGGGGGTCCGCGAAGTCGTCCATACACGTGCTTGAAACACATGTTGACAGCCCTGGGGAAGAGCGCTAGGCACAGAACATGTGTTTCAAACGCTCGTTTTCTGGCGAGGCACTTGGCTTGCGCAGACTCGGCCGCTCGGCGGCGCTTGATCCTGGGAACCGCACTGATAGGTGCGGGGGCGCGGGGCGTGCCGAAAACTTCCGGGACCGCGCAGAGGCGGCCGCACTGAGGTGCGGGGGGCGCGGGCTCGTCTTCGGGAGGCAGGGCCGGGAGGAAGCCCTGCTCGTGACCAGGTTTACACCTACGCGCGCTTGCGCGACGCTCGCGCTGCTGCTCGGTGTCAGCGCCGTGCTGCCCAACCGGGCCCAGGCTCAGTTTCCGGACCTCGTGGATCTGAGCGCCCAATACATGCCGCCGGTGGCACTCGAGGATCCCAGACCCACACGCGCCCAAGTCTCCTCCTACGATGGCAGCCTCAACATACCGATCATACTTGGCGACAAGAGCTTTCTCATTCCCGGGGTGGCCTACCATGTAGAGTCCATCTCGTATGCCTCGGCGCCACCCGACTTCGCCCAGCTGCGCGCATTTCACTCGGTCGACATACCGTTTCTGTATGTGCAGCTGCTGCCGGGGGACTGGTCGTTTTCGGTGCGCCTGGCGCCGGGACTTGCGGGGGACTTCGAGGCGGTCGACCGAGACATGGTGCGGCTGAGCGCGCTGCTCCTCTTCACAAAGGGCTTCTCCGAGAGCTTGGTGGTGGGTGGCGGTGCGCTCGCCAGCTACAGCTTCGGCACGCTGCTGCCGTTGCCAGCCGCATACATCGATTGGCAACCCGCGCCCGACTGGCAGCTGGAAGCATTCCTACCGGCGTTCCTTGACCTGACGCGCAGCTTCCACGCACGCTTCGAGCTCGGTGGCCGTGTCGAGATCTGGGGCAACGCCTACGCCGTGAGAGATGCTCGGATACCGCCGGGACGGCGGGGCAACGTGGCCTACTCGATCGCCACCGCCGGCGTCACCGCTGGCGTTCGCCTGTTTGCCGACGTGTGGATGACCTGGTTCGCGGGCCGCAGCATCTTCCGCCGCTTCGACCAGATGAACCATGCAGGCAAGCTGGTCGACGGGGGCCGCCAACGCATGGCTGATGGCTTCTTTGTTCGGGGCGCCCTGACGTGGCGACTGCCCCACGGTTAGGACCGATCGGCCGACCCCGCAAAACGTTCCGACTACCGGGCCGACCTGGCAGCAGTACACTCCGCTCTTTGCCGTTCACTCCAAAAAACACCTACAAGAGTGCTGAGCTCGAGATCAAGGACCCGCCACAGAATAGCCTGTGCAGATCGCAGAGGACCGGGCGTCGCTGGCAAGGCGCGACGACGAGGAATACTGCGGCTATTTCGAGGAGGAGCAACACAGCCAGCGGCGCTTGGGGCCTGCGAGGTGGGCACGCGGCGACCCCAACTCACCGCGCGTGGCTTATCTCGATGCTCTCTGGGAAAAGGAAACCTGCGGCGATCTCGCGCGCCAGGCTCAACCCGGCGCCGGGACTTTCGTCCAACAGCTCGCTGGTAGCAAGGTAGCCTGCGGCCTCGATCAGCGTGGCGTCCAGGGACTGCCAGCTACCGTTGGCGTGAATCTGAGTCCAGGCATGACCAAAACCGTAAAGCTCGCCACGATGCTCCACGATAGCGACGCCCAGGATCACGCGGGCCGGCATCTTCAAACCTCGCGCGAGCGCCGCCAGCAATACGGCATGCTCGCTGCAGTCGCCGCTCGCAGTGCGGGCGGCGAGGGAAGCGGGATCGAAGCCGCCGGAGCGCGCCTGCTTGAAATGGCTGGCAACGAAATCCCGTAGCCCAACCGGTGTTGGCCGCTTGCCTCCGGCCTGCAGGTGTTCGAGCAGTTCGGCCACAGGGGGCTGGTCGAAGTCGACGAAGAAGGTGGCGGCGAGGTGCCGAGGCTGGACCTCCGACACCGGAACCGCAGCGCGGCCGACGCGCACCCAGACGCCCCGAGGTTCGATACCGACCTCCCTATGGAACTTGGCCAGGCGATCACGCAGCGCTGGATCTCTGGAGCCACGCAGCAGCATACGAACAGGAGCGCCAAGATCGACTGTCGGATCCACACGCCGCACGGGCACCGAGCCAAAGCCCAAGAGTCTGGATGGCCGCCAAGGCTCGGCGCCGCTTTGCGCGTCATGCGGCCGCCGATCCTCAGTCGAGGGCGTGATCTTAGGTCGAGGGCCTCCGGCAGGTGCACCAGCCGGCCGCGCGTGCGCGCACGCGCCCAGGAGCAACACCAAGGCTCCGCCACAGAATAACCTGCCCACTTCGCGGGTCCCAAACGCCGCTGGCTGTGTTGCTCCTCCTCGAAATATCCCCAATATTCCTCGTCGTCGCGCCTTGCCAGCGACGCCCGGTCCTCTGCGATCTGCACAGGCTATTCTGTGGCGGGGCCCAAGCCGAGCGCCGCCAGCCACCCGAATCGGCCGGCTAGTGCTAGTACCTCGCCACAGGAATCCTGATCGTTTGGCCCCAGCCCTGGCGCCCGCTGGCGGCGTTAGGACCTCCTCGAATATGCGCTGCGCCGCATCGAAATGAACCGCAGTCTTCGTCGGTCCGCCTTGCCAGCGAGCCCCACTGCAGGCCCCAACCAACCAGGATTCCTGTGGCGAGGCACTAGTACCGCTTGCCAGGGATCGATCGGTGTCACGCGGTTGAAGGACTAGAGCGTCCCGTGAAGCCACCCCCGCTTCACTTCGAGTGTGATGGGACCTAGGGGGAGTTGTGCGCGCTCGAGCATCCCCTGAGCATCGAGCCTGGCCTTCTGGGCGATATCGGCGATCTGCATATGCGTGTTCCATTGCCCTTGTGGCCTTTCGAGACGACGCATGCTCATGGTCACGGTGGCGCTCGGATTCGCATTCGGAACGTACTGGGCAACGCTCAGCTGCTGCCCTTCCTTTAGCACCTTCTTGCGAATCAACGCCTGCACGCGAACAACGTCGAGCAGGGGATCGTCGAGCTCCAACGAAGTCTGGTACGCTTTGCTCTTGAGCGAACCCTTCACGCCATAGCCTGCCTTCGAGGCCTCCAGCGTGAGATCGTAGTCGGTGTTGCCGTTCAGGTTCTTCAGGAAGCGCGCCTCAACGATCTCGCCGTTCCTGTTCGAGCGCTTCCATGAAACGATGTCGACGGCAACCAGGGTCTGCGAAGCGCCCAGCATGAGGGTGCTTTCGAAGCCCCACTCCATGGAGCCTCCGTCGTCCTTCTTGTTAAGGCTGGCCACGGCGAAACCGTTGAAGGGGCCGGTAGAATCGATCAGGAAGACCTCTCGGTAGCGGAGACCGGCCTCTTCACCGCGCAACGAGCTCTCCATGGAAGTCACCAAGCCCTTGGCGATCCGGACGAACGTCGTGCGTAGGCCAGGATGGTCATGAACGCAGCCGACCGAGAAAACGTCACCACCCGCCACGAGGTATTGGATCTGTCCCAGCTTGTCGCCGCCCTTGTCTTGCGCCTGAGTGTAGAGCGCTCGCGCGTACAAGTAGGGGATCGAACCCGCCAGGCCGGATGCCAGCGCCTCGAACTGGTAACCATTCAGCGTTCCAGAGGATTTGCTCGCCTCCAGCGTCATGCTGACGAGGCTGCGGATGGTGTTCGCGGGATCCATGCGTCCGTCCCAAGCGAAGCAGCGCAGAGGTGCCCCGGCCAGCGGTGCAACCAGCATGTACGCTTCGTCGCTGCGCGTTACGGTCGGTTGGGAAGACGCTTCGAGGCGCGCACGGAGCTTTCCGTCCTTGCTTTCAATCGGATGCACGTGCTGCGGCTCGAGCTCCTGCTCGAAGGCCCGCCGCACGTGCGCCGGTAGCTCGCTGCCGGCCCTCGCTCCCGCTGCGCTGCCTTGCTCCATCGCTTCACGGTGTTCGGGCGGCGCAGGCGTGGCGCCACCGCATGCGCCGCACAGAAGCGAAAGCAAGATTGCATGCGCGATCTTGTTGTCCAAGTTGCTATCCTTTCCAGGAGAATCCAACCTCTGCACGATGGTTGACGGGCGTAGCGCTGGGCGGGCGCGACGCGGTCCGGCCGACCGGCTCGTCTCCGTATCCGGAACACTGGATAGAGCGCCACAATGCGCCACGCCTGCCCACTGCGATCCACTCATGACAACCCTCATAGCCGAAACTACCAACCTGCTCAAGTGAAAGGCGAAACCACTCGCGCAACGACTGAAGGAAGACGGCATCTCGGTCAACGTCTGCCACCCTGGCGACGTGCCCTCGGCACTCGCGAGCAGCCTCGGTTTCGGCGGCCAGGAAACCGCGGAGCAGGCTGCACGGACTTCGTTGACTTGGACCAGGTGACGGGGATGGCCGCGATCTCGTTGAGTTTCTCGGTGGCATGATAGTAGTCGACGACTTGGGCAACCTTGTGTCGCTCGATTCCGAGCGCTTCCACAAGCGGCTCAACACGTTCCCAGAT
>JAKSBK010000017.1 GCA_022361155.1 Pseudomonadota bacterium | reverse complement strand
TGCCGCTGCGCGCTGACGGCCAGGCAATACCGGTAGAGTTCGGTCAGCTCGGGGTCTGGACGAAACAGGTGGGTGCGGCGCAGCGTGCGGCGCGTGACCATCACCGTCATTCCAGGCACGATGTAGCGTGGTTGCGTCATGCTTCGCACACCGCACCAAGCGTGCCGGACACCACCGCGGCTCATTTCGCGTACGTACGCTACCGGTTGCGGCGAAAGTGCCTGCGCACGCCGCCGGACGCCGACCCTGAAGCTGTAGAGCGGCCGGCCCCTTCCTGGCATCGTTGGATTACGAACCCACAACGAACAGGAAGGAGCCGACTATGGACTACTGTGGACTGGATCTTGGAAGAAAGTCGAGCCGCTATTGCATCGTCGATAAGGAGCGCAACATCCTGCGCCAAGGAAACGTGTCGACCCACGAGGCGGGGTTGCGCAAGCTGTTCAACAAGCAGGCACCGCTCGAGATCGTGGTGGAAGCTTCGTGCGGCGCGTTTTGGATTGCGGAGATGCTCATGGAGATGGGGCACACGGTGTATGTCGTGGACCCCAATCGCACCAAGGCCATCGGTGCCTCGCTCATCAAGAACGATAAGCTCGATGCTCGATGGCTGGCTTACCTGTGCGCCGCGGGCTTGCTCGCCAAAGTGCGCGTGCAAACGCGACCGGAACGTATCGCCCGAATGCCGAGCACCTCTCGCGACGCTGTCGTGCGGGCACGGACGAAGTTGCTCAACGCGGTTCGAGGCATGGCAGCAGCCGAAGGCGTCAGCTTGCGTCAAAGCAGGCCGGAGAAGTTGGTCAGCCTGGTCGACGCAGCCCAGGAGCATCTGCCCGACGGTATGTACGACGCCATGCTGCCCCTGCTCGATGCCATCGAAGGGCCCGGTAAAACGATGCGACGCGGTCGCATCACCAAGCGGGGCAACCGCCAGGCCCGTTGGGCCCTTACCATGGCTGCCAACAGCCTGTTGCTCTGCAAGAAGTCCACGCCCCTGGTCGAGTGGGGCAAGTCGCTCCACAAGCGTGTCGGT
>JAKSBK010000016.1 GCA_022361155.1 Pseudomonadota bacterium | reverse complement strand
GGCCGTTCGTAAACAGTTTGACGTGACGCTCCGGATACTCAGGCATATGCTGTAGCATATGCCATGCGAGGCGGACCGTCCAGCCGCCGAAGAATGCGCACCTCATTCGGCCCGGAAAACTCTCGCGTGTTACTTCTCGGATCCATCCCGTTCCGAGGAACCATAGAATCATATAAGAAAAATCCGTTTGTATATAATATGTGTCCTGCTCAAGCATCGAAGCTCACGCTAGGCTGAAGTCGAATCGATGTAGGCGCGCACCAGTCTATTGGAGCGTCACCGTGTGGAGCACCCGATCACGATCAGGAACTCAGTCGGGTCCCCCACGGATCCGAGACCGTGTCAGCGCCACCTTTGGGGGGGCGCAGGTGCGCCCGCTGCCTCGCCACAGGAGGTGCCGATCACGGTGCACTGCCCCTCCCCAGGCGGCGGCACCACGGCCTCGACCATGTACTGCCGGTGTCGCACCCGGACGATGTCCCTGACTCGAGGCGCATGTCGGGGCGCCGCGTCCGGCACGAAGTGGGGCGTCGGAGGCTGACTGTCATCGGCACCATGAGCCTTGAGCAGCCGGTCTGCCAGCGTCACTCGTGCACGGCCCTTGTCGTCGAGCCCATGGGCGCGGCAGGTCGCCTTCAGCTCGTCCCGCAGCAGTACCTTCAGCAGCGGCCGGAAACGCACCTGCCCCGAGCCCACCAGCGCCTCGACCTGTTCGCCCTTCCTCCTGCGAGGCGACGTCGCGACCCCGAACTCGCGGCCAAGGTCCACCAACCGGGCCTTGGTAAGCCCTGAGAGCACACTGCGGGTGCTGAGCCCTGCGGTCGCTGTCAATGCGGTCCCCGAGAATCGCGGCTGCGATGAGCGCGAACGGGGGTGGATCTACGGCGGCCGGCCGGTGCCCTGTTGGGGGTGACGTTACAGCACCGCGACGACGGCCCATCGCGCATTGGCTGCGGTTCCTGATACGCTAGAGCGGCATCAGATGGTCATTGCGGACCGTATCCTGCTTACCGGGGCGGGATTCACTCACAATTTTGGGGCGCCGCTGGCCGCGGAGTTGTGGAGTCTCGTCTTCAACCACCCAGCGGGTCAAGGTGCCAAGCGCGTACGCGAAGAGCTGCTTCAAGACCAGAACTTCGAGCGTGCGTACAATACGGTCGTCACCGAGGAGAGATTCTGTCCTGGAGATCGCATGGCAATTCACGCTGCCGTGACGGACGCATTCGAATCGGTCGACAAGACCCTCCGGGACTGGCGATTCACCGCATCGGGCCCTCGTCCTGTCAACATCTACGAGGTTCAGCGACTCATTGGCCGGTTTGCGGGACCTGTTGGCGGTGCTGGTCTGTTCTTCACTCTCAATCAAGATCTGTTCCTAGAGCGCCACTACTACAACGGCGAGCGACCTGCCGTCGCGGGTATCCCGCATCACTCAGAGTGGTTTTCAAGCACATTCTCATCTCAGAAACTCGAGCACGAGCATGGGCGCACGCTGCCCAAGAATGCTCCGGACGTGGCCGGACTGCTGAACAAGCACCGATTCCTGTATGTGAAGCTTCACGGGTCTTCGAATTGGTACAGCTCTGATGGGACGCAACGGATGGTGATCGGGCGCGGGAAGATCAAGCAGATCGCATCAGAGCCGCTTCTCGCTGCGTACTGGAGGCTATTCGAGCACGCTCTCACATCAGGCAAGCGAAGGCTGCTCATCATCGGCTACGGTTTCGCCGACGCGCACGTCAACCAGGTGCTCGCTAACGCCGTCGACTCCAGAGAGACGGAGCTGTTTGTCCTGTCTCCCCAGCTGGCCAAAGACTTCAAGTCTGATCTCTCGACTAAGCCATCTGGTGACCGAATCTGGAAGGGACTCCGGGGCTACCTGCATGGTTCTCTCCTCGACGCGTTTCCGGCTGACCAGTCGACCAGTCCGCTGGCACGCGAGATCGAAAGCAGGTTCTTCTCGGGGTAATGAGCGACGCGATGTATGAAGGCACTGCCTGGTGGATGTCTTGTGCACGCATGCGCAGCGCGCGTACTGCGCTGCGTCGGTCCGATGACGTAGGTCGCTGGGGAAGGCGCCTTGGTCGGGGGTCATGCAGTGGGGGCCTCCGCACGAGCGTGCTATCGCCGACCGGCGCGGCCTCTTGACACCCGGACTGTCTCGTCCAATCTAAATGTCCGCTAACTAAACGTTAGAGGACATTAGCGACCAGAGCATGACCCCAGCAAGTGCCACAGCCGCCATCATGACCACCGAGTCCTCGAGCCTCGCCGAGCTCGCCCCGATCGCTGAGGCCGCGCGCGTCTTTGCGGCCAATGGGCGATCTGCCCGCACTCGCGATGCCTACCGGGCGCAGTGGTCCGCCTTCACGACGTGGTGCGGCGCGCACGGGCTCGCTGTGCTGCCCGCGACTCCTTGAACCGTCGCCTTGTATCTCACCGCCAAGGCTGAAGCCGGCTTGGCTGTCGCGACCCTTGCGCAGGCGCTTGCCGCGATAGG
>JAKSBK010000015.1 GCA_022361155.1 Pseudomonadota bacterium | reverse complement strand
GCCGACACGGAATAGCTTCCGTCGGGTAGATTCTCTGCAACAAACGTGTTTGCACGCACGTGCGCCACGTAGCGTGTGCGTGGCCGGTGCTTCGGGCCGCCTGAGAGCTCGACCCAACGCAATTTGGCGGGAGCCGCCTTCATGTCAATGTAGCCGTACGCCAGCGAGGTACCCGGAACCCGCGGGCTCAGCACAGGCCGAGTGTATACGCTTGTGCCGCCGCAGCTTGAGACGATCGCTGCAGCCAGCGTCAACCCACAACCGGCAATACGACTCATCTACCCACATGCCCCCGTTGATCCCGCACCAGCGTTATCGTGCACTGATCACGCTGTCTCGCACACGATCCGTGACCGCGTGCCATGACGATATGTAACTATAGACCGCAGGACAGCTCACTCGCAAGCACACATTTCCCCGCTACATGCCAGTTGGGAGGTAGCTCAAGTCGCATGCGTTCTACTTCTGTTGTCGGATCCAAGTACTGTCGAGCCAGGACGCGAAACTCTCACCATCCCGCGACATCTCGACAGCCGGCGGAAACGCATGCACGAGCCCCGAGCCGGTCGTGCGATGCGCCGACGGCAATGGCCGCAGCAAGTGCCGGCCGGGCACCGGGGACTGCGACGGCAATTTCAGAAACGGCTGTGAGTCGCAACTTGCGGCGGATCCAAACCACCGCCGGCAGTGCAGTAGGCGGTGCGTACAGGGGCAACAGTGCGTCAACGGCGCGTGCGGCCAAGCCACTCTTGACGACACGGATCTACCTCCGCATGAACGGCTTCTGCCGACCTACGATGTGCTACCTTTGAATACCGTCATCTATTGGCACGCCCCCCGTTGGTGAAGACCCACGAAGAGGACGAACCGCCAAACCCGTTGACAAGCCGGAATAAGATCGGCACCGTGCTGCCGAGTCCAATCGATGCGCTCACGGGTTTTCCTCTTACTTCGGGTTGCCGTGGCGGCCTGCGTCTCGAGCGGTTGCCTCGCGGGCGCTCAGATTCCGACCGACGCCTATCGCCCCGGTCTCGGCACCGACTACTGCGCCAAGCAGGCCAACGGGCTGCGCGATCTGTCTCAGGAGCAAGAGGTGTGGGCATGGATCGTCAGCGGCTTGAGCATCGGTTCGCTGGCAGCCGGAACCCTCACCACCGCCACCCTGGACCCGGAGGACAAGTGGAAGAAGGGCGTGCCCGTGGCCCTAAACCTGGCCGGGGCGGCCATGGGGGTTGTCGCGACCGTGATTGTTCACCGCTCTATTCGAAACGGGCGAGCCTACAACGCCACGGCCCAGGCCATGGCTGCAGCCCGCCAGAGCGCGGATCCGGACCGCCAGATGTACTACGAGTGCATCGCCGTGACAGCGCAAAACATCCTCGCGCGCGATGAGGGAATGAAGCAGCTGCAGCGCATCGCCGCCGAAGCGGCCCTCGCTCCCACCGCGCCGAGCCCTGCACCCCACCCTGGCTATTCGCCACCGCGTCCGCCGGCGCCCCGCAACCCGCCCCGGGCCCCCGCCCTGCCAGGCGGGCCCCCGGCGCCGGACCCGCAGACGGTTGCTCCGCCGCCCATCCTGCCCCCCCTGCCCACCGGGCAGCCGGATTCCTCGCCACCGTACCCGTGATGGCAGCGCTGCGAGACACCGCCTAGTCGGCAGTTGGCCCGCGGCAGCTGTGCTACAGAGCACAGCATGACCAAGCCCCGCCGGGTGCATCTCGCTCTGAGCGCGCTGCTTTTGACGCCGCTGGCTGCGATCGCGTTACTGTCGTCTCCCGTCCCCCGCAAGCCAAAGAAGCCCAACGTGGTCCTGCTCCTGGTAGATACGCTGAGAGCAGATCACCTCAGCCATTTTGGCTACCATCGACCCACCGCTGCGCCGCTGGACGATTTCGCCGCCCAGGCCACGGTGTTCACGCGCGCGTACGCGCCGGCACCCTGGACTGCCCCCAGCGCTGCCAGCCTGCACACGGGACTGTTTCCGACAGGCCACGGCCTGCTTGCCAAAGGCGACAAGCTCGACGCCAGGCTCCTTACGATCGCCGAGGCGCTCAAGGCGCGTGGCTGGCACACGCTGGGGCACTCCTTCAACCACCATGTGTCGAGCAAGACCGGCTTTGATCAGGGCTTCAGCGTGTTCGACGATTTCCTCGGGCATGCAACGGCGTACCCAGACATTTCCCGGCTTCTGCCCCGGGTAGGCAACCAGCTCGACAGCATGCCCGGCGGCCCGTTTTTCCTCTACCTGCACCCGATGAACGTCCACGGTCCCTACAAGGTGCCGAAGCCGCACCGCGCAGACCTGCTGGGCCGGCCCCCTAGCCGCAAGTTCGTCTACTACGGCAGGAAGATGCGGGCGATCCTGCAGCGTGGCGACCTCGAGGTTCGCAAGCACGTTGGCCCGCGGATGCTTCAAAGCCTGGTCGACCAGTACGACACGGCCATCCGCTACAGCTTCGCGGAGCTGGCCAAGATCCTCGACCTGCTGAAGGAACGAGACCTCTACGACGACTCCTTGATCGTGCTCACCGCAGATCACGGTGAAGAGCTGTTCGAACACGGCGGCTTCAGCCACGGCTACAGCCTTCACGAGGAGCTGCTGCACGTACCCCTCTATATCAAGCTACCCCGCCAGAAGCGCCCTCGGCGCATCGGCACGCCCGTATCCCTGCTCGATATCTACCCGACCATTGTCGATCTGCTGGACATACCCGGGGCGCACGGCAGCGACGGCCACTCGCTGTTGCCACTCCTGCAGGGGCGGTCCGGCGAGGCACCGGCACGCCAGCACTTCGTGCATCTGGTCGACTGGAAGGCACGCTGCCGGGGCCGGGCGCTGGCAAACGAGCGCTTCAAGCTCGTCGAGGTCGAACGCAACTACGAAGGCCTGCGCAACACCACCATGCTCTACGACCGTCGTAACGACCCCAACGAGAGCATCAATCTCGCCCAACACAAACCCGAGCTGGTCAAGAGCATGCGCAGCGCGCTGCAAGCGGCGCTCAAGAGCTTCACGCACACGGGCATCAAGCCCGTCAATGTGCTGGACAAGCTCGACAAGGATCGGCTCCAGGCCCTGGGCTACGGCCAATGACACTACTCGCTGACGTCGAATGTTCCCAGATTCAGCCGCTGCTTGGCATCGATCGTGGCGCCGTGCCCGGAGATCTCCGCCCGCGCTTCGACCCCCCTGCCCGCGCTCTTGTCCCAGAGACCGAGCAGTATCCGATACTTGCCGGCTGGTTTTTGTGGAGGAACCCGCAGAATATGCTGATCCACGATGTACTCTCCCGTCTGCCAGGCCTCGATCGGGTAGGCGCCTTCCAGCGGAACGTGGTCACGGTTGATAAGGGTTCCATGCTCCCCCAGTAGATGCACGAACAAGCTCCAGGGTCGGGTGATCGGGCCCGTGACGTGGAAGTAGTACGTCACGACCACGGGCTCGCCGAGCCGTGCCGACCGCTTCTCGATGTCGTAGCCGATCAGCTCGATCGAGTCGCCGAATCGGACCTCGAGGGTATGTTGGATGTCGCTCGGTCTTTCGCGTAAGATCGCCCTGTCCCGCTGGCTCACGGATTGCCTTTCGTAGCGGGCGTTCGTCAGACGTTTCCACGCCAGAAGCTCCTCCACGGCTGCCTCCGATTCCAGGCGAATCAAAGGGGTTAGACCGATTAGATTCCGCTCTTCCCCAGGATCGCCTACCAGATCGAATACTTCGACTCCACGGCGGCCATAGTGATAAATCGTCTTACGGAAACCGTCGCGTAGAGCCAGGCATCGATTCTTGTACCAGCACGAGAAGTAAAGCGTGTTGTGGCCGGACGAGCTCAGCAGGCTCTTGCCTGGCAGATCGCCTCCGCGATGCTCGTATCCCAGGACGTCGAGCACCGTGGGAACCACGTCGATCATCTGCCGCAGCCCGAGCACGCGCCGGGGTCTCTGCGCCCGACTCGTAGCTGCATCGAGGCCGGCGCCCAGCAGCAGCATGGGCGAATGCAGGCCCTCCTCGTAGATTACGTTGTCGTGTTGATAGCGCTTGTGCTCTCCGAAGCCCTCACCGTGATCACCCAGAATCACAAAGAACGTGCTGGTGAGCAACCCTCGTTGCTCGAACCCGGCGAACAGCTTTCCAAGAAAGCGATCTGTGTAGGCGAGCGCATTGAGGTAGTTGTCGAGTTTTTTCTTGTCTGCAAAGTGTTGGCGCGGAAAGCTCTTGGGCAGTTTGTAGGGATGGTGGGCGGTTAGGGTAAGGACGTTCAAGAGGAACGGGCCGCGCTGGCGATCAATCCATTCGAGAACCGGTTCGAGGATGGCATCGTCCTCGTATCCGAAGTAGCCGACTTTCTCGAAGCCCTCTGCCGAAAGATCTTCCTTGCCGATAAAATGCTCGAAGCCGAAGCTCGCAACCAGATCGTGGCGGCGTTCGAACGAGCGCTCCGCGGGTTGAAAGAAGGCGGTCGCGTAGCCCTGCTCCCGGAGCAGCGTGGCCAGGCAGCGTGCGGGCAGTGCGTCGGTGCCCGCCTCGGCGATCCTGGTAACGATCTTGGGGTAGATACCGCAGTGCAGGCTCACGAGCGCCTTGCTCGTGTGCGGCACCACCGTATAGAAGTGCTCGATCAACAGTCCCCGCGCGGCCAGGCGGGCGAGGTTGGGGGTGGTGGTGAGCCTTGGGCTGTAGGGCGTGCACGAGCGAGCCCGCGCCGACTCCAGGATCACGAGCACTACATTGTGCTTCTTGGTTACGCGCGTCGGATAGATGCGTAGTGGCGGCGGCTGCGTGTAGTCGCCCGCGTGCTGGGTCTCCGTGGCAGCCGCCGTCGAGTGCAGTTCCGACGCCAGGGTCGCGAAGGTGTTGCGACGCAGAGGAAGGATGTCGTCGTCGAGCGCGCCGCCCGAGTGGAGACCGCCCAGCAGCAGCACGACACCCAGGACCGAGATGGGGAGCAGCTGCCAGGGATTCGACCATCGTTCCTGTGCGGACAGCCGCTGCAGCGTCCCGCGCAGCAAGCCAATGCGGGCGAGAGCAGGAAGCCCCGCGTGGTAGAGCGCTGCAAGCAGCAGGCAGAGCCAGGCAACAGGTTGCACTTCGCTGGCGATCACGGACTGCAGCGCAGCGAAGTTGTCGGCTGCGTAGCTGACCATGTACCAATCCAGCAGGGAGCCGGTCGCCACGTGGAAGCCGTGCTCCACCACGGTCCACAGCATGAGGAGCAGGTTGCTGAGATGGAGCAGCCCCGCGGCCAGGTAACGCGTCGAACCGCGCACGAGAGCCAGCACGAGCACCCAGCCGAGCGTCCAGAGCGCGCAAAAGAGCAGATCGTCGGCACAGGCCCGCAGGCCCTCGGCGAGCTCGAGCTCGCGGCTGGTCGCCATGCCGAGCTTCTGCAGCTTCGCACCAACAACGGACGCGGCAAGCGGCAGCGTCAGGGCGCACACGTGCAGCCACGTGGCCATGGTGGGCGGAAGGACAACCATCGTCCGGGAGACACTCCCTAGCATCAAGGTGCTGGAATCGCACGGAATTCGGGAGCGCAGCTGGGCCACGGCCGCGGAAGAAACAACTCGTGCGTTTCGGCGAGGATTGGGCGTCGCCGGCGAGGCGCCACGACGAGGAGTATTGGGGATACTTCGAGCAGGAGCAACATAGCCAGCGGTGGTCAGAACCGGCGAAACGGATGAGTTATTCTTCCGCGGGCGCTAAGGTCCGTCACGTGCGGTTGGACCTCACGGATTCGGAGCGGCTGATCCGCGATACGGCGCGGCGCTTCGCGACCGAGGTGGTGGCTCCCGGGGCTGCCCAGGCCGAGCGCGAGCAACGGCTTGCTCCGGCGGTGCTGCGCGGCCTTGCGGAGCTCGGTCTCATGGGCGTCACGCTCCCCGGCAGCCTGGGTGGCTCCGAAGGCTCCAGCTTGGCCTACAGCCTGGCGGTGAGCGAGATCGCTCGCGCCTGCGCCTCTACGGCCGTGACCATGGCCGTCACCAACATGGTCGCTGAGATCCTGTGCCGCTACGGAAGCAGGACTCAACAGCGTACCTACCTGCCCAAGTTGTGCAGCGGAGACTATCGTGCGGGTTCCTTCGCGTTGAGCGAGCCCGAGGCAGGCAGCGATCCGGCCGGCCTGCGCACGCGGGCACGCCTCGTGGACGGCGTCTGGGTCCTCGAAGGCACGAAGCAGTGGATCACGAGCGGGGATTTCGCTGGGGTGCTTGTGGTTTGGGCACGCACCGGTGGACCCGGCCCCAAGGGGCTGAGCGCGTTCCTGCTCGAGCAGGGCACACCGGGCCTACACGTGGGCCGAAAAGAGAACAAGATGGGCCTCAGAGCCTCTTCAACCGTCGCGCTGAGCCTGCAGGGCTGCAAGGTTCCTCGCTCGGCGCTTCTCGGCGCCTGCGGCGAAGGCTTCAGGATCGCCATGACGGCGCTCAATGGGGGACGCATCGGCATCGCCTCGCAGTCGATCGGAATCGCCGGAGCAGCACTCGAGGCGGCCATTCGGTACGCCCAAGAGCGCCAGCAGTTTGGAAAGCCCATCAGCAAGCACCAGGCCATCCGCTGGATGATCGCAGACAGCAAGACGGAGCTCGATGCAGCCGAGCTGCTCACCCAGCGCGCCGCGCGGCTCAAGGACGAGGGGCGGGTCTTTGTTCAGCAGGCCGCCATCGCCAAGCTGTATGCGTCGGAGGCGGCCTGGCGGATCTGTGATCGAGCACTGCAGATCCACGGTGGATACGGCTACAGCAGCGAGCTGCCGCTGGAGCGCTACTTCCGCGACGCGCGCGTGACCCGGATCTACGAGGGAACGAGCGAGATCCAGCGTCTGGTGATCGCGCGGGCCCTGACCCGATCCTGAAGCCCGCCCTGCGCGTACTCGAGCCGGCCGCTGGCTGAAGCGGCGCTCCATCGAGGCAGGCAGGGCATCAGCAAGCCTGCTGATGTGAGCAGACCCCGTTAAGCCCCGAGCCTCGCGGTCGATGTTCGACAAGGGGGCGAGCGTGCACAGGGCCCACACATGCGTCTGCCACATTCGTGCTTGCTGCTACTCGTTGGTTTCCTGTCCCTGACCTGGGGTGCGGTCGCGCAGGCGCAGGTCAAGCCCCGCTTCTTCATCGGTTTCGACACTTCTGGCTCGATGCGCTGGGCACTCGACGGCACCGAAACCTCAGGCGACGGTGTAGGCAAGCCCGACGGGATGGGCGGCATCGAGTACTTCGACTGCGCCGAGACGACAGCAGGTCAGGACCTGGACTGCGATGGTCTTCCCAACGACAGCCGGATGTGGATCGCCAAGGAAGCCATCAGGAGCGCCGTGCTCGCTTACGGCGACGTGGAATGGGCCCTGGGCCGCTTTCACCAAAACCAGGGCGACAGCGCCTCGAGCCGCACGTACAACGGGACCACGTGCGGGGGCATCGGTTGCCCCAGCGTCAACCGCAGCATCCACTACGACGGTGTGTGCAGCGTACCCGGCAACGCGGACGATGGCGGCGATGTCCTGGTGGGATTCCCCGACGTCGCTCCGTTCGTCGGGCTCGACAATACCTACTCGATCCTGAAATGGATGGACAACGTCGAGACCAATTTCATCAACAGCACCACCGAAGCGCACTACTGCGACCACCAGGGAGCAGGCGACTGCGAGCTGCGCGCCGAGGGGCCTACGCCGCTCGAAGGAATCCTCTGGGATGCGCGCCAGTACCTCACGCCGATCAAGAACGCGGACTCGACGGCCAGCTGCCGTGGATACTACGTCATCCTGCTCACGGACGGCGAAGAAACCTGCAGCGGCACTCCGACGATCGAAGCCGCAGCCTTGCTGGCGGCCGGCATCAAGACCTACGTGGTGGGGCTTGCCATCTCATCGGGCAACCTGGACGCCATAGCCGCCGCCGGCGGGACCGGCACGGCCTTTTTCGCAGGCAACCAGGCCCAGCTGTCCGCGGCCCTGGCCTCGATCGTATCCGATTCCCTGCTAACCGAGCAGTGCAACGGTGTTGACGACGACTGCGACGGGCTCATCGACGAGGGTTTCACGCTGTACTGCAACAGGCCGGCGGGCACACCATCGCAGGTCCTGTGCAGCGAGCCGGCGGAAAGCCTGTGCGACGGCATCGACGACGACTGCGACGGGCTCATCGACGAGGGATTGCTCGACGCGTGCGGCCAGTGTCCCGGGCAGCCCGAGGTGTGCGACGGGCTTGACAACAACTGCAACGGCCAGGTCGACGAGGGTGGCGTCTGCAACTGCTTCGGCGAGATCTGCGACAACATCGACAACGATTGCGATGGCAACATCGATGAAGGTGTAACGCGTTCCTGCGGCCACAACGTGGGGATCTGCAGCGTCGGCCAGGAGATCTGCAACGCCGGAGTCTGGGGAAGCTGCAGCGGCCAGCAGCCGCAGACCGAAACCTGCGACGGGCTCGACAACAACTGCGACGGCATCAGCGACGGCATCACGCGACCCTGCGGAAGCGGCACCGGGGAGTGTGTGTCGGGGGTCGAAACGTGCGCCGGCGGAACCTGGGGAGCCTGCATCGGGCGGGTCGGGCCCAAGAGCGAGATCTGCGACAACATCGACAACGACTGCGACGGCAAGATCGACGAGGGCGTTGCCAACACGGACCCGCGCATCGGCCAGAGCTGCGGCAGCAGCGTCGGCGCCTGCACGGCAGGCACCACGGCCTGCTCGAACGGTTCGGTCGTGTGCAACGGAGGCGGGAGCGGGAGCGGCGAGCTCTGCAATCGAATCGACGACGACTGCGACGGCAGCATCGACGAAGGCAATCCGGGTGGAGGCGGTCCGTGCGGTTCGAGCGTGGGCATTTGCCAGCCCGGCAGCCTGCTGTGCGTCAGCGGTACCCACGTATGCCAGGGCGAAGTCGCCCCAAGCCCGGAAGTGTGCGACGGCAAGGACAACAACTGCGACGGCCAGGTCGACGAGGGCAACCCGGGCGGCGGCAACCCCTGCGGCACGGACATCGGCGAGTGCACGCTCGGCAGCACGGCCTGCATTTCCGGCACCCTGCAGTGTCAGGGCGGCACCGGCCCCGGTAGCGAGGTCTGCGATCGGCGCGACAACGACTGCGATGGCATGATCGACGAGGCGAACCCGGGCGGCGGCGCCCCATGTGGGCCGACGACCGATACCGGGCACTGCAAGTACGGAGCCGAAGCCTGCGTGGACGGCGCGATCGTATGCATCGGTGCGGTGCTCCCAAGCGCCGAGATTTGCGACCGGCGTGACAACGACTGCGATGGGGTGATCGACGAGGGCGTGGCGGCGAGCGATCCGCGCCTGGGTCAGCCGTGCGGCGACGGGACCGGCGAATGCACCAAGGGTGTCACGGCCTGCGTGGACGGAGCCAGCATATGCCAGAGCGGGCAAGGACCGACGCCCGAGCTGTGCGACGGCAAAGACAACAACTGTAACGGCGTAGTGGATGAAGGCATTCCGGTCGGCGCTCCCTGCGGCAGCGACAGGGGAGAATGCCAGCCGGGCCTGCAGATCTGCGACAGCGCCACGGGCATGACGATCTGCCAGGGTGCCATCGGCCCGACGGACGAGATCTGCGATGTGCTCGACAACGACTGCGACGGCAAGATCGACGAGGGACTCGGTCGCGGCGAGCCTTGCGGCACCAACATGGGCGAGTGTGCTGCCGGCGTGCAGCGCTGCGTCAAGGGCCAGATCCTTTGCGTGGGCGAGATGCCTCCGACCGGGGAGATCTGCGACTGCCGCGACAACGACTGCGACGGCAAGATCGACGAACATGCGACCGGCAGCCTGTGCCCGGAGGACGCAGCCTGCGTCATGTGCCAGTGCGCGCTGCCCTGCCGGCAGCTGAGCGAGTTTGGCTCCTGTCCAACCGGCAAGGTCCCCGTAACGGACAACGGCTCGTGCTACTGCGTGGGCAAGCGCTGCGACCAGATCGCGTGCAGCTCGCAAACGATCGAAACCAGCGGCGAAACGCGCTGTGCACCGGACGAGCCCAGGCTGGGCGCTTGTGTATGCAAGAACAACGAGTGCACCTTCCCGTGCGAAGGCGTGGTCTGCGCGATGGGCACGGTCTGCGATCCGCGCGATGGTGCCTGCAAGGAGCCGAAGTGCACCGTCCTGGGCTGCGATGCCGAAAAGCGCTGCAACGCGCAGACGGGCAAGTGCGAAGACGATCCCTGCGCGATCGCCAACTGCGCCCCCGATCAGGCATGCCGCGACGGCATCTGCTTTGCGAGCTGTGCGGGTGTCGCCTGCAATGACACGCAGCGGTGCGTCGAGGGGCAGTGCGTGAGCGACCCCTGCGCGGGCGTAACGTGCCCCGCCGGCGAGGTGTGCAACCCCACCGACAGCAGCTGCATACCCCGGCCATGTCCCCCGGCGCCGCCCTGCCCCGGCGGGTTCGTCTGCCATCCGGTGACCGGGCAGTGTGAGCCGGATCCATGCGAAGCTACCACGTGCCCCGCCGGTCAGATCTGCGATCGGGGCGAGTGCACGGACCCGCCCGCACCACCGCAACCGCAAAACCCCGTGGCTGTCGACCCCCAGCCCCCGGCTGCGCTGGACGGAACCCTGGTCGTGGCAACGGGCGCCGGGGGCTGCACGTGCTCGGTCGCGCCGGGTCGCGCTGAGCCTGACCGGCGCGGCCTCTGGGTTGCTCTGCTGTTCGGGTTGGCTGCGGTGCTCTCGCGACGGCTGCGCTCGCGGATCCTGCCGGCCACGGGAGCGACCACAGCAGCACTCAGGCGCTGGCTCTTGCTGAGCCTCCTGGGCACCGCGCTGGCGTTCTCGAACGGCTGCAAGGTCGACCCGTTGTGCCTCGATTGCGTCGAGCCCGACGCTCCCGAAACCGGCCCGCGCCCCGACGGCTCGACACGGGTTGGCAGCGGGGGCGGCGCGGGCTCCAACACGACGCTGCCGCAGCTGGACGGCGGCGGTGATGCCGGCGCCGGTTGGGATGGAGGCTGCGCCACAGCCGAGACCTGCGACGGCAAGGACAACGACTGCGACGGGCTCATCGATGAGGGCTTCGACCTCACGACGAGCGCAGAGCACTGCGGCGCCTGCAACCAAGCCTGCGCCCCCGATCACGCCTACGGCAATTGCATGGCCGGCGCCTGTCAGTTCGCGGGCTGCGACGTCGGCTTCTTCAATCTCGACGGCAACCAAGCCAACGGCTGCGAGTACCGCTGCGTGAAGACGCACGAAGACGACAGCCTGTGCGACCTACGCGACAACGACTGCGACGGTCAGGTCGACGAGAACGTGAATCTGCAGCTCGATCCTCTCAATTGCGGCTCGTGCGGGTTCACCTGCCGCTTCGCTCACGCCAACCTGGGAGCGAGCTGCGTAGCGGGCGAGTGCACGCTCGATGCAACCAAGTGCGATCCGGGTTTCCATGATGTCGACGGCCGGCAGGACAACGGCTGCGAGTACAGCTGCATAGCCTCGACAACTGCCTCCGAGCAATGCAATGCCGTGGACGACGACTGCGATGGCCGGCTCGACGAGGGAGTCGAAACCAGCGACAGCCGCGTCAGCCAACCCTGCGGAACGCCGGTAGGCACCTGCATGGCGGGAACCACCGTCTGCAGCGGGGGGGCCATCCAGTGCATGGGCGAGGTCGGGGCCAGCACCGAAACCTGCGATGGGCTCGACAACGACTGCGACGGCAAGGTGGACGAGAGCGACGCGCGAGCGGGTTTTCCTTGCGGCATTGCCACGGGCACCTGCCGGCGCGGCGTCCTGCAGTGCAACTCCACGACGACCGAGCTCGAGTGCGTGGGGGCTGTCGGGCCGGTGGCCGAGCGTTGCGACGGGCTCGACAACGACTGCGACAACGAGCTGGACGAGGGCAATCCGGGCGGCGCGCAGCCCTGCGGCCAGAGCGACTCGGGGCAATGCTCCTTCGGCCTTACGCAGTGCGTCGGCGGAGTCGTGCAATGCCTCGGAGAAGTGGGGCCGAGCCCGGAAACCTGCGACGGAATGGACAACGATTGCGACGGGCAGCTGGACGAGGCGGACCCGAATCTCGGCGCATCGTGTTCCTCCGACGTCGGCGAATGCAGCTCCGGCCAGCAGAGCTGCCAGGGTGGCGCGCTCGCGTGCCTGGGCGCGACCGGCCCCTCGGCCGAAGCTTGCGACGGCAAGGACAACGACTGCGACGGCTCGTTCGATGAAGGCAACCCGGGTGGCGGGGCCGTGTGCGGCGGCTCCATGGGCGAGTGCTCGCCCGGGACCGAGACCTGCATCGGCGGGACGCTTCAGTGTACGGGCGCCGGCGGACCGCGACCGGAGGTTTGCGACGGGCTCGACAACGACTGCGACGGAGTCGCCGACAACGGCTTTCAACTGCAGACGGACCTCACCAACTGCGGCAGCTGCGGCAACGTCTGTCAATTCGACAACGCCTTCGCGATCTGCAGCGCCGGCAGCTGCGCGCTGCTCGTGTGTCGCAGCGGCTTCGTGGACGCGAACGGCGACCCGGCCGACGGCTGCGAGCTCGCATGCTCTGTGACGGGGCCCGAAACCTGCGACGGGATCGACAACGATTGCGACAATCGCCTGGACGAAGACGTGCAGGCGCCCCCCGGCTACTGCAACACCCAGGGGGTATGCGCCGGCGTGACCCCGGCCTGCCAGGGCGGCAGCCTGGTCTGTGCCAACCTGCCCGCCGGGCCTGAGTACCAGCCGGGCGGCGAGACCCTCTGCGACAGCCTGGATAACGACTGCGACGGCCAAAGCGACGAGGGGTACCCGGTCGCCCAGAGCTGCTCCAACGGGCAAGGCGTGTGCGAGCGTACGGGCTCGTTCCTGTGCAACTCGACCCAGGACGGCGTCGTCTGCAACGCCGCTGCAGCAGGGACACCCGGCTCCGAGCAATGCAACGGTCTGGACGATGACTGCGATGGCCAAATCGACGAGCTCGACGATCCCTCCACGCCGGCCAGCGACGAAGGCATCGGCATCGGCGATGTAGACGCCGTGGACATCGGGGGTGGCGTCCTCATGATGAGCTACGAAGCCTCGCGGCCGGACGCCAGCGCCTCGGACCCCGGCACGATGACCGCCCTTGCCTGCTCCAGGGGCAATGTCCTGCCTTGGACCAATGTGACCTGGCAGCAAGCCCGCGACGCCTGCTGTGCGCTCAACTTCGGAGGCAGCTGCAGCCAGCCCGGCTGGCGGTTGTGTGCGCGCGGAGAATGGGAGCGTGGCTGCCAGGGCGCGGCTGGGGGCTGTACCTGGGCATACGGAATCGCCTGCAACACCCCGAACGGCACCTCCAGCGCGGCGCAGCTATGCAACGGCCAGGAATACGACTGCATCGCTGCCACCCCCGAGGACGAGGATTGCGTAGCCGCCACCGGCAGCTTCAACCAGTGCCACGCGGACTGGGGCTCGGCAGGCAGGGTGTACGACCTGTCGGGCAACCTCAAAGAGTGGACCGAAACGGAGGTCTCACCGGGGGTTCACGAGATACGCGGCGGCAGCTTCAACAACGTCGAGAGCGGCCGGCGCTGCGCCTTTGATTTCTCGGTGGGAGACATGGCCTTTCGCTTCCCCAATACCGGCTTCCGCTGCTGCTACGGGCCCAACCCTCCCGCCCCGGTCGTCCTTGCCGCCCCAGGCCTACCGATCACGATGGCGGGCAGCCAGGGCGTCATCGCATCCACCCTGGACGTGAGCGTCGTCGGCAGCATCGCGGACGTGAACGTGCTCGACGTGACCGGCAGCATCACGCGCTTTTCGGACCTTCGCATCAGCCTGACGAGCCCCAACGGCACCGAGGTGATCCTGGTGGACTACGACACCTGCGGCGCCGACGACAACTGGGACTTCAGCATGGACGACGAGGCCGCGGCCACGCTCAGCTGCGGGCAGCCCGTGGGCGGCTCCGGCAGCTTTGTACCGCTCGAGCCGCTGTCCGCCTTCGACGGCCAGAACAGCGCCGGCACCTGGACGCTGCGCGTAATGGACGACCGAGCCGGCCGCACGCCCACACTGGCGGGCTGGAGCCTGGGACTGTCGTTCCAGTAGCGGCTGCGGTCCGGGCGCCGCGTTGTCAGGCGGGGGTTTGGGCACTAGTACCACGAATCACAAGTCCGGCCCGGGTTCCGGAACCGGCCCAAGGGCCGGCGGGACCGGCTCCGGAACCCGGACCGGCCACCAGTGTATCCGTGGACTCCTTGTCGATTCAGGCACAACAGCCCAGAAATTCGGATCGAATTTCCGGGCCGTTGCACTAGAGATCGGGCCGTGTGATGGCCACCAGGTCCCAGCTGCAGCGCCGCAAGGCGGACCATTTGGAGCTTTGCTCCAGTGATCAGGTCGAATTCCGTGGCCGGGGCACCCTCCTGGAGGATGTCCAGCTGCTGCATCAGGCGCTGCCCGAGCTGAGCTGCGACGACATCGACCTCGGGGTAGAGCTGCTTGGGAAAGAGCTGCGAGCGCCGCTCGTGATCGCGTCCATGACCGGTGGCACACGCGAAGCAGCGGAGGTCAACTTCGAGCTGTCTCGAATCGCCGAAGAGCGCGGCTACGGCTTCGGCCTGGGAAGCCAACGTGCCATGCAGCGGCAGCCGGAGACCGCCTGGACCTACAAGGTGCGCGCGCACGCGCCAAGCACGCTTCTGCTCGGCAACGTTGGTGTGGTGCAGGCCCGTGACACCGACACCGGCGCCTTGAGGGAACTGATCGACGCTACCGGGGTAGACGCGCTGTGCGTACACATGAATCCGGCCATGGAGCTCATCCAGGCTGGTGGCGACCGCGATTTTCGCGGCTGCATCGACACGTTCGCCAGGCTCGTACACGAGCTATCCGTGCCGATCGTGGCCAAGGAAACCGGGTGTGGAATCAGCCGCCAAACAGCGCACAGCATTCGGCGTGCGGGCGTGCAGCAGGTCGACGTGTCGGGCGCCGGTGGCACCTCGTGGATCGGCGTTGAAACACTCAGAGCGCACGGACAGGCCCGCTCGGTCGGAGAGCTGCTATGGGATTGGGGCATCCCCACGGCTGCGACCATCTGCTACGCGGTCGAATGCGGGCTTCGGGTCATCGCGACCGGAGGCATCCGCACTGGCCTCGATGTCGCGCGAGCCATCGCGCTGGGAGCGGATGCCGCCGGTATGGCCCGGCCGGTGCTCGAAGCGCTCAAGAAGCACGGCCGGCAGGGCGCGAACAGGCTTCTTGATCAAGTGGAGCGCGAGCTCAGAACGATCATGTTGTTGTGTGGTGCTGCGACATTGCACGACCTGCGCCTGGCTCCGCGCCTGCTGATGGGAGAGCTTCGGCAATGGCTGGCAGTGCGTTGACCCGGAGCTTGGGGGGGTCATGACGATGGAATAGCGTCGCTTGAGGCCCGAGATGCCTGTCGGCATGCCGACACCCTGAAACAACCCAAAGGGAATAACCCTTTCGGGTGCCAAACGCTCCTCGTCGTGGCTCGTTCCGCAGGCCGCATCCGATCCGACGCACGACGTGGGTCCTCGCCAAACTTGGGGCCGGTTCCGCCGGAGCCCGGACCGAACTTGTGATCCGTGATACTACTAGTGCCACTAGTCCCAGGCCTGCCAGTCGTGCAGGTAGTAGCGCAGCACCGCCGGGCGATCGAGGGTGCTGATGGCTACCTCTGGGCTCTGCAGATCCTTGGGAAAGGCAAACAAGCTAGCTAGACTGGCAGCGTCCAGGAAACGGGTTGGCACGCGCAGCCCCAGCGAGGCGGTGTCGATGCGGTGCCCGCTTGCGAGCACGAAGCCCCAATCGCCCATGGACGGCACGTAGGCATGGTAGGGCACCACAGCCGAATAGCCCGCGGCGCGAACGGTGCGCTCGATGCACCAAAAGGCGTGACGGGCGAAGAAAGGGCTCGTAGCCTGCGTGACAAAGACGCCGGAACGACTCAGGTGCGTTCTCACCAGCTGAAAGAAGCCGCGGCTGTAGAGCCTCGCGAGCGCGCTGCTGTTGGGGTCCGGCAGATCGGCGATGATCACATCGAACAGCGCATCCTGCCGCCTGAGGTAGTCGAAGGCGTCTGCGTGGCGGATCTCTACGCGCCGGTCGTCCAGACTGCCCCGGTTCAGCTGTCTAAGGAGCGGCATCGTCCGTGCCAGCGCCGTAACCTCCGGATCCAGATCCACCAACGTGATGCTCGGTTGCTCGGGGTATTTGAGCAGCTCGCGCACGGCCATCCCGTCTCCGCCCCCGAGGATCAGCACGCGCTCCGGGCGGGAGGCTGCGGCCATCGCCACGTGCACCAGCGCCTCGTGGTAGCGGTGCTCGTCGAGGCTGGAAAACTGCAGGTGTCCCTGCAGAAACATACGTACATCGCGGCGATTCTTCGTTATGACGATTTTCTGATAACGAGTCTGCCGGCTGAGCACAACGCGGTCTTCAAAGAGCCGGCTCTCCCAACTGTGCAGCAAGGGTTGCGCCAGGGCTTGCGCCGTGACCAGGACCCCCGTGCACAGCCACAGGCCGCCCAGCAGGCGGCGCCGCGCGCGCGGTTGCAGCGCATTTTTAAGAGCGTAGAGCAAGAGGCCCGCAACGCACAGATTGAGCAACCCCGTCACGAGCGAGGCCGCAAAGATCCCAAGAAAGGGCAGCAACACGAAGGGAAACAGCAGCGTGGCAACCAAAGCGCCCAGATAGTCCAACGACAGCACATTCGAAATGTTCGTGCGAAGCTCGTAGTGTTGGGACATCAAACGGGTGAGCAGCGGAATCTCCACCCCGATCAAAGTGCCCAGCAGGCAGATCGCCGTGATCATTCCCGGGTAGTACGTCTCCGACAGCGCGAACAGCGCGGCCAGAGCAGGGACGCTAAGGCCCCCCAGCAACCCAAGCGCGATCTCGATCCCTACGAACCAGCTCAGCAATCCCCGGCGCACCAGACGCGAGAGGTAGGTTCCAAACCCCATCGCGCTCATGGTCAAACCCACCGTCAGCGAGAAGACTCGCACGCTGTCGCCAAGCAGGTACGACGACACGCTGCCGATCAGCAGCTCGTAGACGACCGTGCACAAGCCGACGACGAATACGGCCGCCAGAAGCACCCATTGGTTGAAGCTGGTCGGCCGAACGGAGCTACTTCCCACTGCGAGGGCCGCCGCCCCGGTGAGACGGCCCGCCGAGGCTGCCCTGCCGTACGCTGGGGTCGTGGTAGTACGTGGGCCCTCCCCAGTACATGAACGAGCCGTAGGGGCGATAGCCGTAGCCGGGGTAGCCCCAACCCGAGGACATCGGTACGAAAGCAAGCAGGTAGACCGCGGCCAGACCGCCCATCAACCAGTACATCGTTCACCTCGCTTCACAGCGACCATACGGGGCCAGCATCCGAATCCCGGTCATCAGCCGACGCGCTGGCTACCTTCGCGCTGCCCCAGAACCACAGCCCGACGGCCGCGATCAACCCCAGTACGCCGAGCCACATGTGAGGCAGACTGCTGCCCGGTGCCTTGTGCACCTCGACCATGGCACTGCCCCCCGCACCAGGTAGGGAAGCCTCGCTCCTGAACTCGAGGTAGTAGGAGCCCGGATCGGGAACCGTCACGCGCACGTCGAAATCGTCTTTGGTCTCGGTCCAATACCCCCCGTCGTCGTAGCCGCTTTCCCGCCAGAACTCCTCGCCGAAACCAAGCACGAACTCGCGCTTGCTATTCAATAGGTTGCCTGTCCAGTGCGTCCATTGACCGTCCGCTACCGGAGACGCGATCTCGATCTCGAGCACCGTATCGGAATCGCTGAGCTCGATGGGTCCGAGCACGCCTCCGGTTGGCGGAAGCTCTTCGTGCAGGATCCTGGTTGTGGAATACCCGGTGATGACTGCGGTCAGCAGACACAGCGCGGCAAAAGCCGCTACCACACCGCCGTAACGGAACAGGCGCCGGCCCGATTCGCGAGCCTGCTCCCCGCCGTCGGCCGCATCCATGGCGCTCACCCGGCCACCAGGAGCGGTTGCAGCAACGGTTCGACATTCAGCGTGAACACGAGGAGCACAGCGAACGAAATCGCAATCGTCATTTC
>JAKSBK010000014.1 GCA_022361155.1 Pseudomonadota bacterium | reverse complement strand
CCGGCTCTGACGGCCGCTGGCGGTGTTGCACCTCCTCGAATATGCGCTGCACAGCATCGAAATGAACCGCAGTCATCGTCGGTGCGCCTTGCCAGCGACCGACAGCCCTCGACGCCAATCGATCACAATCCCTGGCAAGCGATACTAGTCGTGGGTGCCGCCGCCGCTGCTGCCCCCATGAGCGCCGCCGCTGCTGCCCCCATGAGCGCCGCCGCTGCTGCCCCCGCCATGAGCACCGCCGCTGCTGCTGCCGCCGTGAGCGCCCCCTGCCCCCGGACAGTCGGCTCCGCAGACCAGGACTCCACCCGGACAGACCGTGGGCTGACCGTGCGTGCACATTTCGAAGTGGCAGGCCGCGGCCGCCGAGCCGCAATGCGTCGTGCACTCGGCCTCGCTGCAAACCACATTGCACGCCATGGTGCCATCGCAGTTGATGTCGCACCGAGCGCCCTGACTGCACGCGACCCTCACCACGCCCCCCAGGTGCGCGTTCACCTTGCAGCTCGAACCCGTGCACTCGATATGGTAGTTGGTGTGGATTGGGCCCGCCACGAGACAGCTAGCGCCCTGCGGGCACATGGCATTGCAGTTGGACCCAACGCACTGGATGTCGCAGCACGGACTGTGGCAGGCACAATGCGGTCCATCGAGGCACTGCATGGGGTGTTGCGGACACGGCTCACCGGGTGCAGGAAGGTGGCCCGCGCCAGGAACCCCGTGACCACCCATCATACCGGCGCCGTGGCCGCCAGGTGCCGGGTCATGTCCGCCCGGGGTCCCGTGTCCGCCGGGCGCCGGATCATGCCCGCCCGGTGTCCCATGTCCCCCCGGGGTCCCGTGCCCGGTGTGCGGATCGTGATCCGGAACGGCGTCCACGTAGCAGGCACCGACCAGGAATGTTGAGGAAGCAAACCCGAGGGACAGGAGCAGCCTTCGCGTCATCGGATCACCTAGCCCGTCATGACTTGACGCCGTGCTTGCTTGGCACTCGCGCGTTTCAAGCCTCGTTTTAGTGCCATCGGAGGGCTAGCGCCACCCACGAGCATGTACGCAACGCGTCTTTTGTGCACCAAAGATTGCGCAAAAACAACAAAAGCCGAAGGCCGCTCGATGCGCCACGGCCTCGGCGCTGTCAAACCACCTGGCAGCCCCTGGGGTCCGTCCGGCAAAGCCGCTCTAGATCTAGCCGAGCCCGAAACAAAAAGCGCGGCGTGGTAGCACGATGGCTTGACTATCCTGCCGGCGTATGCTCTACATAATGTGTTCTCTGTCAGGAGAACGCAGGGCCCGCACAGTCACGCCCCCCCGCTGTGCGGGCTTTGCCTTATCTGGACTATGCCCAAGAGAGGCGGACATGGATGGTGCAATCCAGTTCGTCGCCCGCGCAGGACAGGGCTTTGGCGGCGCACATGCTCAAGGGGTCAGAGCTGCGCGCGCACCCACCACGATCACACCCGGCTGACCGCTACAGGCTCACCCGACTCCAGCACTGCCGGCAACGGGACGGTTCTTGAGCGAGTTGCTCAGGCACCCAGGGCTGCGGCATCCGCGCCAAGTCGCGCGGCGGCCTGACGTTTCCGCTCCTCGACTTGATCGCGGATCTTGCCCAGCGCCTGCACCTCGATCTGACGGATTCGCTCCCTCGACAGGTTGTACTTGTCGCCGATCTCGCGCAGCGTGAGCTCGTCTTCGCCATCGATGCCGAAACGCCAGCGCAGGATCCGAGCTTCCATTGGTGTGAGCTCGCCGAGAAGGCGCTGCACCTCGTCGTTCCACGTCTTTGACTCCAGTGTTTCCTCAGGAGTGGGCGTGTGCTCGTCCTCGACGAGATCGACGAAACGCCGGCTGCCATCTTCGTCGTCGACCGGGCTGTCCAGCGAGAACGGCGATGAATAAACACCCGACTCCCGCAGCGCGCTGAGCTTCTCTGCAGAGATGCCGGTCTCGTTCTGCAGGGCCTCCTCGTCAGGCTCGATTCCCGTCTGAGCAATGATCTTGCGAGTCGCCTTGGTGACGCGGTAATGCGCATCCACCATGTGAACAGGCACGCGTACCAGCCGCCCACGGTCGGCCATACCGCGCGTCAGTGCATGTCTGATCCACCAGGAGGCGTACGTGCTGAAGCGGTAGCCCCGCGTGTGGTCGAAGCGCTCCACCGCCTTGATGAGCCCAAAGTTGCCTTCCTGCACCAGGTCGGCCATGGGCAGCCGGCCCCGATTGTAGCGCCGGGCCATGGACACGACGAGCCTGAGATTGGCCGCCACGAACCTGTTTTTGACCGACTGTTGCGCGTCGGAGGCCCTTCGCACCACCTCGAGATAGCGGCGGAGCCCCACGGGCACCCGGGTCGGCGCCGCGATCAGCTCCGTCGGGCCTGCCTCCCCAGCAAGCCGGCGCACGGCGCCATGACCGTCCTTGACTATGATCCGATCGACGTCCAGGTCCCGAAGCACCGAGGCAAGCTCCGCAGCCACGCGATCCCAGCGCGCCCGGTCTCGCTTGCTGAGCCTGCGGCCGCCGAACAACCGGGCCAGCCTACGCAACGTGGCCACCTGATTGGGAATCTCCTCCAGATGCCACTTGAGCACTTGAGCCAGCGTGTCCACTGCCGGCGGATAGCTCAGCAATGCCTCCCAGTACTGCTCCTCCAATCGACGCACGGTCTTGGCAAGCTCGATCTCCTCGCTTGGCTTCAGGACCTGCACCTCCGCCATCTCGGAAAAGTAGCGCGCGAGCACGCCTCCCAGCTCGATCTCCATCTCGCGCGGGACCTCACGCGGGACGACCGCCTCGGCACTGCTCTTGGTCGGCACGGTAGCCCGGTTGTCTGGTTGCGGTCTCACCCGACCTAGCTCCTGCCCCCCGATTCCGCCATTTGGTGGTTGACTACTATGTGATGACTGACTGCTATTCGTTAACTGAGGAATCATGCCAAGTATTTCCTAGTATTTCCTAAGTCGCCCCACCTCGATTAACTACCGCACAAACACGCGCTCGCGTTACATCTGCCCCCGGCCGAACGATCTCTCGGGTACCGAATTGCGGCTGGAACCAAAATTGCGGCTGGAACCAAAATGCGATCCACGGCCGCCGATGGGCCGCCCCATATAGCGCGTGCCATCCGGGTCGACGAGATCGTTTCCGCTGTTTTTTGCCCCTTCCGAACCGAATTTGGGCACGATACCTGCTTTGTCAAGTGATACTTCGGCGACTGACGAACACACCGCGTCTCGACAAGCAACGGGTCGATCGCACAAGATTCCACTTTAGTCGCCATATTCTCTAGTAGACGGAATTCTGTATTGGATGGTCAGCGAGGCAGCGGGAGGGAGCCCGTCGGCTGCGAAACAGCAGTGAAAAACAACCGTCATTTTGGAAGGCCGATCTCCTTCCGGATCGTCTCCGCGACTCCTCCTAGCCGCTCTGCAATCTGAATAATGGCGTCATCCATGGAGACCATCCCGCACAGCGCGCCGGTTTCGTCCACCACGGGTATTCGACGAATCGAGAGCTCTCGCATGGTTTGGATCGCCTCGGCCAGGGTCCGGGAGCTGGCCAAGAACACAGGCTGCCCCGTCATGACGTCGGCGAGTGTCGTTCGCTGTGGATCCTCGCCGGCCGCCAGCACACGCTGTACAAGATCACGGTCGGTTACCATTCCTACCGGACGGCGGTCCTGGGCCACGACCACGGCACCGATGTTCTCATCACGCATGAGGCGCGCTGCCTGAACGCAGTTGGCACTCGGGGGAAGCGATTCGATGGGTCTGACAATCAGTTGTTCCAGTAGCATCGGAGCACCATGGCCATGCGGGGCTGACGACCGGCGCTAGCGGCTCGCGCCAACCTCGCCGGACATCGAAAAGCAATAACCGCGCCGTTCCTCCCTCGACACGCGCCAAATTGCCGGGGCAACTGGCCCGCATCGCTGCAGCCCCTGCTTCGTCGGGTGCAAGGATATCACAACCAGGCAGGACCAGCGCAACCTGTGCGCGAGCGTCTGAAGGAAGGCAACTCCGGCATCATGCTTGGGCGGGACGCCTACCAAGGTAGAAGGCAAGACCCAGCCCCAGATTCGTTGGCAGCACCAGCGCGACTACCAGCCAGTTGTCCTGATCGAAGCTGGGGAGCGCCTTCAGCAGTAGTCCAAGGATGCTGAGGAGGGCGAGCATCCCCCAAAGCCGGCGTAGCCGCCGCAGCGAGCGCTCGGGTCTCACCCAGAGCCCGATCCCGAGCGGGACCGCGAGCAAGGTCAAGGGATTGGCGAGCAGAAGGTTCTCGTTGTAGTAGGTTACCGTGTGCTCGGTCAGGGTGGCCATCAAGAACAGAAGCAGTCCCGGCAGGCCGAATAGCAGGCCGACGCAGGCGTTGTGAGCGCCGAGGGCGCGCACCGGCCAGCGGCGCCTTGTCCTTCGTCTCTTGCGCTCAAGCGCAACGGCAATCCCGCCCAGCGACAGACCACACACGAGCAGCTCTGGCCACAGCCGCGAGGGTAGCTCTGGCGTTGAGGTGCGCGATGACTTGAACCGAGTCTCGGTCCGCGCCACCAGCGCCACGCGCCGGCCGTCTGGAGTCAGGTAGCTTGCTGCGAGCACCTGGCGCTCAAGCTCCTCGGGCAAGAATCCCTCGTGCCAGATCCGAATGGCTTGCTCCATGTGGTCGTTCATCCAGAACACCAACAGCAGGTCGAACCAGGTGCTTACCTGGGCGTAACGACGTGTGTGGCTCCGAAAAGAAAGCCGCGCGGGGTGTTGCCCCGCTTGCTTCAACTGACCGTCGATCGCCCCGTCGATCACATCGCGGACCCGCGTCGAGCAGTTGTTCACGTAGTGGTGGTAAAGGTAGTCGCGGTTGGAGGGCAGAACGTCGTGCTCCAACTGGCGCGCAACGGCCAAGCGTCGCTCGGGCACCAAGTTGAGCTCGTGGATTCGCACATCGCGGTTGCCGGCCATGTACTGGCGGTAGGTGGGCTCTGCAGGCGCTCGCCCCGCCCAAAACACCAGGCGCCCCATCATGTACTTCGGCAGCATGTCGAAGCCGAAACTGAAAAGCCCGTAATTATACAGTGTCTTCCTATTGGAGCGCTTGTCCTCGACCACGAGGGCGTTGTGCCCAAAGAACTGGTGGATCTGGTCACCTGGTCCGAAAGTAACGAGACTGATCGCAAGGTCCCCTCCGTGCTGAAACGGCAGGTGCTGCGCCCAGACCGCCGCGGGCAGGCAAAGGTGAGCCGACAGCATGGCCAGGGACAGCTCGGGGAAGCCAAAACGCATGCGACCGAATACTTGGGGCCTCGTCGCGATGCAACCGCGATTATTCTTTCGGAATCGGCGGATACGGAAAATCCGGTCGACCGAAGCGCTGCCCGCGCAGGTAGGTGGCCAACATGGCGATGTCGTGCTTGCTGAGCTCGTCCTCGAAGGAGGTCATTTCGTTCAGCTCGCCGTACTGCTGCTCCGAGGCGGGATTCGCTATCTGACGCTCGATCCATGCGAGCGATGCCCATCCCGTCAGGTTGGGCCCATCGAAAACGAAGGCACCGTCCTGCTCGAACACGTGGCAGTCCATGCATTCTTCCTCGAACACCTTGGCACCCTGTTCAACCAGCCGCGGCTCGAACGGTGGGTCGCCCTCTTCGTGGCCCTGAGCAAACAGGAGCTCGACGACGGCCTTGGTTCGAGCCGGACCCAGCTGCTCGACCATGGACTCCATCTCACTGATGCCGCTGGCTCCGAAGTAGTGCTCGGAGTCGGGATCGTGCAGCAACCCGATTAGCCACCGCCGAGAGCCGAACCCTGTGTGGTCCGGCGCCTCGCGCTCCCCCTCCCCGTCCAGAACGTGGCACTTCGAACAATAGCGCGCGTACAGGTCAGGGCCACGGGTCTGCGGGTCGTTTCTCAACATCGCGAGCGGCCCTCCGGGCGGCAGACCGTGGGCCGCCAGCTCCATGGAGCGCTTGGCACGGAGGTCTGCTTTGACCTTGCTACGCTGGTAGTCCTGGTCCAGGGCGTCGTCACGCAGCGACATCCCGGTCAGCATGGCGACCCCCGCGACTCCGGCGACCACAGCACCCACCCAGGGTAAGCGCTCGCGCACGCGGGTCGTCTTGGCCCTGTCAAGAAACGGCAACACGAAGAGGAACACGCTGGCCAGCGCCGGCAGCACAACCGTGCCGATCAACTCGAGCGAGCCGGGGACGTACTTCAGCAATTGAAACAGAAACAGAAAGTACCACTCCGGCCGAGGGGGATAGGCGACGCTGGGATCCGCAGGCGCGTCCAGGTGGGCGCCGTGATACACGGTCGTCAGTACCGCAACGACTGCCAGAACCAAGACGGCAAAAACCAAGTCCTTGGCGGCCTGGGCAGGAAAGAAACGCTGGCTGACCCGCAAGTCGGCGCCAGCCGGCGGAGTAGCACCGTTTTTGCGGAACAGCGCCACATGGCACGCCACGATCAGTACCAGGATAGCGGGCAGCACCCCGACGTGCAGCGCATAGAAGCGCGTGATCGTTGCCTGACCGTAGTCCACCCCTCCCACGATCAGGGACTGGATCGCAGGCCCTGCCAAAGGCAGCGTGCCCGCGATGTTGGTGGCAACCTTGGTGGCCCAGTAGCCCTTTTGATCCCAGGGAAGCAGATAGCCCGTGAGCGCGAGGCCCTGCACTATCGCCAGCAGAGCCAGGCCTGCCCACCAGGTCACCTCTCGCGGCCGCTTGTACGCGCCGTAGACCACGACCTGAAGCAGGTGCAGCCCGAGCACAATCACCATCGCCTGGGCCCCAAAGTGGTGCAGGCCCCGCACGAACCATCCGCCTGTGACCTGGTGCTGGATGTAGTAGACGCTGGCCCAAGCGCCGCTGACCGACGGGGTGTACGTCGCCATCAGCAGCAGTCCCGTCACCAGCTGCAGCGCGAAAATCGCGAGCAGACCGCTCCCGAAAACGTAAGCCCAGCGCGATCCCCCCTCGATCTCCTCGTCGAGCGCCTGGCTCAGCAGCGCCCGGTAGGCCGTTCGATCATCGAGCCAGTCGAGAACCCGCCGCACGACTCAGCCAACCTCCACACGCTCGCGCACCTGGGGACGAAAGCGTACGAAGCGAACGTGCACCTGGTCGTCCTTGACGCGAACCTCGAGCGGGTCCATGCCACGGGGAGACGGTCCGCCCTTGACATCGCCCTCCCTCGTAAATGCGCTATCGTGGCAGGGGCACTTGTAGTGCTTGTTGTCCTTGTCAAACGCGATCGCGCAGCCGAGGTGGGGGCACTCTGCCGTCAGGGCCTGGACGCTATCCTTGCCCAGACGACGCAGCCAGACCGTTCCCAACCTGGTCTCGGGAAACCTGGTCCAGGCGTCGACCTGCTCGCCTACGACAGCTGCCGAAACGGGAACATCCTCATCCAGGGTGGACAAGTCGGCGACCCGAATCCAGCGACCGTGGTCCTTGCGACCCCTGAGCAAGGGATCGAGGAGATAGGAGACTCCTGGAATTGCCATCAAGCCGCTGATCGCCGCGCCCCCAACGGCGATGAGCGCGTGAAGTAGTGTCCTACGGCGTAACGTGGGTTCAGCAGTCATGGTGTTTCCTCGTGTCACCGCCAGCGAACATCGCGACTGGGACCTGCAGCCGCGGACCAGAGGTCAGCTTGCCGCAAGCCTGCGAGGCGGTGTGCATCAGAATCGCAAGAAAACCGTTCATCGGGCCGTGCCCTTGAAGACTAGGTATGCAGTCCGCGTCAACTTGCTACCGCCGCAGGCTATTCTTCACGCCGCGCAGAGCGCCCGCTCCGAAGGTAGATAAGGTCGTCGCGCTGGTCATCGCAGCGTTACGCCGGAGACGTCCATGTCCGACCGCCAGGACGCGACAGAGTTGGCCACGAAATCCACGGGTTGGCAAGCGCTACGTTATGCTGCGTGTACGGCACAGCTGGTGTGGCTGGTCGGATGTGCGGAGACAATTCCGCCGGGACGCTACGGCGTGAACTCGCTGCGAATCCGCGGCTCTGAGACACTCGACGAGGACTCGCTGGCCGCGTGCCTGGCCACCCAGCCCCGCGAGCGCTTCTCGTTCAAGCTGGGCCCCAATCCGCTCCCCGAGTGCAACGTCCCACCGTTTGACGCCGGAGGCCTGCGCATCGCCCTGTGGTCGTGGCCCTGGTCGGACTGGCCGCTGTTCGACAACGCCGTTGTCGAGCGCGATCTGCAGCGCATCGAGCGCTGGTATCGGGCGCGCGGCTACTACGACGCTCGTGTAGTGCGGACCCAGGCGACCAGGAACGAACGGGAGAAAACCGTCGATCTCGAAATCGAGCTACGCGAAGGCGAGCCGGTTCGTGTCAGCGAGCTTCGCGTGACCGGGATCGACGCCCTGCCCGCACGGCAGCAATCCAACGTGCACGAGGCACTTCGGATCGAGCTCGGCGAGCCCTTCGACGAAGCCCTGTACGAACGAAGCAAGGAAGCCATACGGCTCGTCCTGGAAGAAGCCGCCTACGCCAAGGCCGCGGTGAGCGGCCGAGTCCAGATCGATCCGAAACAGCGACAGGCGAGTGTGGCCTTCGCGGCGCTGCCGGGGCCCAAGTGCGTGTTCGGCACCGTGCGAGTGCAGGGTCAGGGTCCGCTTTCGACGCGGGCGATTCGCGGCGCGGCTGCGCTGGAAGCGGGCACGGATTACAGCTTGAAGCAGCTTCAGGAAGCTCAGCGGGCCGTGTACGCGCTCGGTCCGTTTGCCTCGGTAGAGCTGACCCCGGTGGTGCGAGCCGAGAGCAACGTCGTAGACGTGTTGGCCCACGTCGTCCCGGCCCGGCGCTTCCGCTTCGGTGTTGGAGCGGGTATCGCGGCGGGACAACCTGACACCTGGACCGACACCATCGACCCGAGTGTCGCCCAGTGGGACACCCATTTGTTGCTGCGAGCGGACCACCGCAACTTCCTCGGCGGCATGCGTCGCCTGCGGATCGAGGATCGACCTCGTCTGATCTTCAAGAACAGCTTTCCACACCTGCGCTCGGAGGTGGGTACAGGGCAACAGGGAGCGGGGCCGACCTTGGGAAATCTGCTCTTCGCCGAATTCCGTCAGCCGGGCTTCATCCTCGAGCGGATGCGCCTTCGAAGCGCGGTGCGCTACGACATCGGCCCCGACCCCTTCGAGGGTTTCGAGCGCCACGATGTGAGCGGCTGGATCGGCCCCGAACAGAGCTTCTTGGGCGGGACGCTGAACCTCGCGGCCACGCTCCACCTGAACCTGCAAGTGCCACAACAGGAATCCAAGCGTGTCGCCTACACCGTCACCTACATGCAGTACGACGCGGTGCTCGACCTACGTGACAATCCTATCAGCCCCAGGCGCGGAGCATATTTGGGGTTGAGCGTGCAGCACGCGAGCAACGTGTTGGGACCGCTGAAGCTGCCGAGCTCCTGGAGCTACCTGCGCCTCACGCCCCAGGCGCGCCTCTACGTGCCTTTGCCCGCCGGCATCGTACTGGCGGCCAGGGCTCGCTTGGGCTTCATGCACATAGGCTTCGCCAGCGACTCGTTGAGGCGAGACTGCAGTACCGAGACAAACCGAGCCGAATGCGAAGCTCAGAATCTAGCGCTCACAAAACTTGGCCCGGTGAACCAAAGGTTGCGCGGCGGGGGCGCGAACAGCGTTCGTGGTTTCGCCGCGAACCAACTGGGAGAGGTACTGGCGTACGGAACATCGCTGGTTAGCGGGGGTCTACGGCAATGGGAAGCGTCGCTGGAACTCCGGACGCCCATCACGGCCAACCTGGGAGCCGCGTTCTTCATTGATGTCGGCGACGTCAGCGGCATGTCGCTCCCGGCGAGCGAAGCGCGCTTTCGCCTCGATCATCCCAACACCTCGCTGGGGCTCGGGCTGCGTTACAGGACGCTCATCGGTCCCGTGCGCTTCGACATGGCTTTCCTCGTGCCGGGATTGCAGGGGCCTCCGCCGCGCCACGCATCGTGCGCGGACGCGCCGGCAACGACCCCATGCGTGCCATCGCAAAGAAACGGTGTGCTTGGGGTGGCGAGCGGAGCGGTGCACATCACCATCGGCGAGTCGTTCTAGTGGTTGAGTCCCTGCTGCGTACAGCGCTCAAGACGTGCGCGTTGGGGCTCGCACTCTCGTTGGGTCTAGTGGCCTACCTGAATATGGGACACGGACAGCAGGTCGCTGCGGGGTAGCTCGCCCACTGGCTGTCGGCGCAGGTGCGAGGCCAAATCCGCATCGGGAAGCTAGGATTGCCATGGGGACGCGCTATCGTGCTGGAACAGGTACGGGTGATCGATCCTGCGGGGCATGAGGTCCTGGGCGCCGAACGCGTAACCCTGGCGCTGGATGTAACGGACAGCGGATTCAGACGCTTGAGCATCAGCAGCGGCCATGCGGAGGGCCTTAGGCTGCGACTCGTCGAGACGGAGTCTGGACTACCCACACTGTTCGATGCGCTCGAGCCAGCACAATCCAGCCCGCCCGGCGACGCGGCGCCAGTGTTCGTGGTGGAAGCACGGGACGCCACGGTGCCTGAAGCGCAGATCAGCGGCGACATGCTTGGGCTCGAGGATCTACGTGCCAGCGTGCGGCATCTCAGATTCCACTTGCGAGTCGCCCATGAGCTCGTGCTCGAAGTGGCCCGGGCGCAAGCATCTGTCACGTCACCATTCCCGTTCGCGCTCGAGTTCTCCAAGCTCAGGGGCGGCTATTCAAGTGCACCGGAGCAGGGACTGCGCGTGGCGTTCTCGGCTCGACGCGGGCAAGAGAGCGTAGCCGGGACCCTGAGCTACGCTCGGCCCGCTCCGAGCGCAGCCGAGAAGCTGCACCTCGGTCTCGATGGGCAGGGCATATCGACCGGCACGCTGATCGGTCTTGGCTACTCCTGGGCCGAACCGTTTGTTGGCCCCATCGAGGGCCGCCTGGCGCTCGACGGGCCCACTGAAGAGCTGCGCCTTGGCGCGCAGCTCGAAACCGCCGGAGGGAGACTCGATGTCAGCGCACGTTTTTCGGATGCCCTGGGCACCGAGGTCCGGATCGACGCGCCCCAACCCCTGAGGGCGTGGCATCTGTTGCGAGACGCGCCCCGGATCGAGGTCGCCGGCGTCGCCGGGCTCAGCTCGGGACCGGAGCCCGAAGCGCCTCTCGACTTCAGCCTGAAGCTCGAACCGTTTCGCTACGAGGGGCTGGCGCTGCCGAGCTTGGCAGCGAGCGGTATCGTTGAAGATGAAGGTCTCAGGATCGGCGAGGTCGCCACCCAGGCGCCCCACCTTTCACTGTCCGGGTCGGGTTTCGTGGGTTTCGACGGGTACTTGGACTTCGATCTGGTCTCGCACCTGCGCGACCTGTCGCGCGACCCAAACCTGCGGCGCCTGCTCCCGGGCGTGCGGGGCCAGGCCCGAGCCGCGGTGCACCTCGAGCTCGGGACGGAGCCTGCGAGGCCGCTGCGCTTGCATGGCACGCTCGAGCTCGACCGACTGCGCTACGGTCCAGTGCAAGCGGATCGCCTGGCGATCGAGGGCAGCCTCGTTGGTGACCCCACCCGCCCCGAGCTGCGTGCGCGCGTGCGCGGTCGAGCGATCGCCGTGTCGGGCTACCGGCTCGGAGGAGCCGACTTCGCGTTGCGTGGCGGCCCGCGGCGCTATCGTGTCGAAGGCAGCTTCGGCAACCGGGACTTCCGGAGCTTCGAGATCAGAGCCAACCTCGAGCTCTCGAGGCACCGGGTGAAGCTGGATGCGCCACACCTGGCGCTCCGCATGGGTCGCCAGCGCTGGCGCGGCGCCGTACGCGGGCTTCGCATCGAGGCGGATCGGGAGATCGCCCTGGCGTCGGCCCATCTGGCCAGCGGCAGCCAACAGCTCGAAGCGTCGTGGCTGCTGCGACGGCGCAAAGCAAGCCGGTTGGACGTCGAGGTCCGCGATTTCGACCTGCGCGCGATCGAGGCCTTGGCAGGAAGGGACTGGCCGCTGCAGGCCGGACGAGCGGACGCTCAGGTACACCTCGAGGGAATGCTGCCAAGCCCCGAGGTGCGGATCCAAGGCAAGCTCCGGGATGCGTCTTTGCGCTCGCTAAAGGGACTCCAGATGTCCTACGCGCTGCACCACGACGGGCGCGAGCTCACCTTGGAAGCGGAGCTTGACCTGACTGCGCGCGGCCGGGTCGCGGTCCGCGGACACGCGAGCCCTCACCTGGAGGCGCGCAGCCTGGTCAAGGCCCTGATGCAGGGACGCTACGAGGTCGACGCGACACTCGATGGATTGCATCTGGAAGCGCTGCGTCAGGCGCTCCCGAAAGAGCCCCCGGCGCGACTCGATGAAGCGCCGAAGCCTCCCGGGGCCAAGCTGCAGCCTGCACCGCGGCCGGCTCTTCCGGTGCAGCGCGCCTTACGGGCGTTCAAGCGTGGAGCGATCCCCCAACTCGCCGGCACACTTGGCGGCACCCTGCACGTCACAGGCAGGGAGGGCGACGTGAGCCTGAGCACCGATCTTCGGGCTGCATCCCTGAGCGTCGCCGGCATCGGTCCGGTGGCACTGCGGACGAAGTTCGACTTGGACGGCAGCAAGGCCTGGCTTGAAGTGAGCGCCAGCGACGGCAAGGGGCTGCTAGGGCAGTTGCGCGCCAGCGGGTCGCTGGAAACGGAGCTGCTGCTGGAGCCGGATCAGGCCATGCGGCGTGCGCTGCACCAGCCCTGGAAGCTGCACCTGGCAACCACCTCGCGCCGGCTCGACAAGCTACCCGGGGACCTTCTGGGCTCGGAGTCGTCGCTGCCCTTACGGCTCGCCTCGGAGTTGCGGGTCGCACGTAGCAACGACGGCGCGATTCGCGGCTGGCTCGTGTTCGACGGTGCGTGGGTCGCCGGCGACCCGAGCGGTCGCTGCGAGAGCGCGGCGCCCACCTTCCGGGCGAGAGCCACGCTGGACGGTGAGCACACAAGGCTCGTGCTCCGGGGACGCCTTGCCGAAGGCGCGCAGGTCCACCTGACTGCCACGGCTGAGACGCCCGTGGCCCGTTGGCTCTCGCAAGGACGGCTCCCCAGCCGGCCACCGCCAACACATCTCGAGGCCACCGCAAACGTGGCCCGGATCAAACAGCTGCCAGCCGCGTGCGAGGTCGGCGACGGTCCCTTGCGGGCGCGGCTCACCTCCCAAGGGCTCTTCGGCCCGAACCCCCGGGCTCAGCTCACCGTCGACGCGCAGCTCGAGCTCATGCGCTCCGAGACGGACTCCATGTGTGGGGGAAAGCCGCTTCTCACGCAAATCCTGCTGGCCGGGAACAAGAAGCGAATCGATGCGTCGGCTACCCTGCGTGGCTGCGGCGGCGGCCCCGGTCGCGTGACGCTGCAGTGGCCGGTACGGTGGCGCTGGGGAGCGCTGCCCGTACCGGGCGAGACTGGCCCAGTCGAGGCCCGGGTGGCGCTGGAGGCTACTCAGCTGCGCCCCCTGCTGATTTGGCTGCCCGAGTTCATCGACGCTCAGGCCCAGGCCACGGGCGAGGTCGCGATTCGCGGCCTCTTGCCGCGGCCTGATGCCGAGGGCGCGCTGCGCCTGCACGACGGCAAGGTACATCTCAGGGGCTTTGGACAGCGCATCAACGACGTGACAGGGACCTTTGAGCTCGACGACGGCATCGTCCACGTCCGCAACCTAAGCGGCCGCGACGGCGAAGGTGCGCTGCACGCCGAAGGCGCACTCGACCTGGAGGGCCTGCGGCCGTCCGGTGCCCGGATCGTTGTAGCGCTGAGCGACTTCCCCACTCGCTACGAGGGCATCCCGGTCTCATGGCTGGCGGGCGACCTGGGGATCCAGGCTACGATCGTGCCCGGGCAGACAAGCGCGCGCGTAGACATCAACTCCATGCAGGTGCGCCTCCCGCAGGAACCGGCCCGCACCCTGCAGGAGCTCGAAGCCCATCCGGATGTCGTCGTGCTCGGCGCCAAGCCCAAGGTGAGGCTGCTGCCCCACAAACTGCGCGTGCATGCCGACGGGAAGCGAGGTTTCTGGGTGCGCCGCAACGACTTCCAAGCCTACGTGCGCGCGGACATGCACGCCGAGTACGACGATCCGTATCTGCGCGTGGCTGGCTACCTGCAGTTCGACCGCGGCGAGTTTCTCGCTTTCAGAAAGCAGTTCCGCATCAACCGGGGAAGCCTCAAGTTCGACGGGTCCACCGAGCTCAACCCCGAAGTCAACCTGAGGGCGACGCACGACCCGGGAATGCCTGGCTCGAGCCCTGTCTCGGTCACGGTAACCGGACGACTCGAGGCGCCCAACGTGGTCTTCACCTCCGCCGCATGCGAAGGCGAGCAAGGCGCGCTCACCATGCTGCTCAGCGGACGCTGCCGGCAGAGCGGCGGCTCGGAGGTCAGCCAGCAGCAGCAACAGAGCATGGTCGCGGGATTGGTCAGCGGTGTGCTCACGCTCGGAGCACAGAGTGAGTTAGGCAAGCTGGTTCCGCTGATCTCCATCCAGAGCACCGGCGCCACCCACAAGGTAAGCGCCCGCTTCGAAGCGCGCCAGCTCATCCCGAAGTTCCTGCGATCCATCGTGCACCAAGCCTACCTGGAAGGCAGCGCCGCCATTCACTCGCCGGACAACAGTCAGCAGGACTCGACAGGCGCCGGCCTGGATCCGGCGTTGGACATGGTCATCGAGCTCTACTTTCCCCACAACATCGTGGGTCGCGGTCGTGTCGCACCCCAGCGGCGCTGGGATCTGGATCTGACCTGGGAGCCGTGATCGCGATCGAAACCAGCTGCCATCACCGCGGTTTTCCCGCAGGCGCGCCCGCCAGCGCATCCAACCTGCGCCGCGGGTCTCGACGCGTTATTCTTGGACAGATCCTCAGGAGCACTGAATGACACGACAGTTGTTTGGAACGGACGGGGTTCGGGGCAAGGCGAACGCCGGCATCATGACGCCCGAGCTCGCTTTTCGGATCGGGGCAGCCATCACCTACCTGGCCCGTCGCAGCACGCACCACCCTCCCCGAGCCGTGATCGGGAAAGACACTCGCATCTCAGGCTACCTTTTCGAGACAGCGCTGGCCTCGGGTATCTGCGCCATGGGAGGACGTGTCATGTTGACCGGTCCGCTACCGACACCGGCAATCGCGCACATCGCCATGAGCATGCGCGCAGATCTGGGAATAGTGGTGAGCGCTTCCCACAATCCCTTTCATGACAACGGAATCAAGATCTTCGGCCGCGATGGATTCAAGCTGCCCGATGAAACTGAGCAAGAAATCGAGCGCCTCGTCGAAAGTGACGTGATCGATCGCAAGCGTCCAACGGGTATTCGGGTGGGACGCGCCGAGCGCATCGAGGGCGCCTGGGGCCGGTACGTGGCCTTCGCCAAGGCCACCTTCCCGCAGCACCTGACCCTGGACGGGGTGGAGATGGTGATCGACGCAGCCCACGGTGCAGCTTACCTGACGGCTCCAAGCGTGTTTTCAGAGCTCGGCGCCACCGTGCACGCGATCGGCGTGCGCCCGAACGGCAGGAATATCAACGCCAAATGTGGCGCGACCCATCCCGAAACCTGTGCGCGCGAGGTCAAGAAGCGTCAAGCGGACCTGGGAATAGCCCTGGACGGGGACGCCGACAGAGTCATCGTGATCGACGACCAGGGCGACGAGGTCGATGGAGACGCCATCATGGCCTTGTGTGCGGGCAGGATGCTGCGCAAGGGAACGCTCAAGCAGGGCACGCTGGTAGCAACCGTCATGTCCAACCTCGGGCTGGAGCACGCCCTAGAGCAATACGGCGGTAAGCTCGTTCGTTGTCCAGTGGGTGATCGATACGTGGTCGAAACGATGCGCAGCGGAGGCTACAACTTCGGCGGCGAGCAGTCAGGACACCTGGTGTTCCTTGACCATGCAACCACTGGCGACGGCACCGTCGCGGCGCTGCAGCTGCTGTCGATCCTGCTGCAGGAGCAGCGTCCCCTGTCGGAGCTCGCCCAAATGGCAATGGCCAGGGTGCCGCAAGTCCAGATCAACGTGCGCCTGCCGAGGCGGCGCCCCCTCGACGAAATGACCGGCACCTGCAGCACCATCCGCGGGGTCGAGCAGAGGCTGGGCAAAGACGGCCGCGTCGTCGTGCGCTGGAGCGGCACCGAACCCAAGCTGCGGGTCATGGTCGAAGGGCCGGACGCGACGCGGATCGCGGACATGGCGCAGACGATATCGAGCGCCGCCCAAAAGGAGGTGCGAGGCTAGTGTCCTGGATCCCTGATTTAGTACCTAAGTCTGGCGAGGTACTAGTACCGCTAGTGTCCTGGAGGCTCCTCGCCGCGACTCTGGCCGCGCTCGTCGGCTTTGGCCACGCAGGCGCGCAGGCGCTTGGCCCGGGCGAGCTCGCACCCAACGCACAGTTCACCGACCTCAGCGGTCGAAGCTTCAAGCTGAGCACGCTGCGCGGCAAGGTCGTCGTGATCGATTTCTGGGCTTCCTGGTGCGCGCCATGCCGCCGGGAGATGCCTTTCTTGGAGCAGCTGTATCGGCGTTACTCGGGCAAAGGGCTGGTCGTGGTCGGTGTGAGCGTGGACAAGCAGCGCCGCCACATCGACGAGTTTCTACGGCAGGTCAAGGTGTCGTTCCCCATCGTACATGACAAGCGGCACCGAATCGCCAAGACGTATAAGCCGCCCAAGATGCCATCGACCTTTGTCGTAGGTCGTCAAGGCTACGTGCGCTTCGTGCACGCGGGCTACCACCAGCGAGACGTGCCCGTGCTCGAAAGACAGATTCGTACCCTGCTCAGGCCGTGACGCCCGCTACGGCGGCGTTCCCTGGGTCGGCTTCGAGGCAACCCTACCCTTGATCGCTGGCCGGGCAGCAGCCTCCATGATCTTTACAAGCACATCGGTCGGTTCGATGCGAACGACAGACAGCTCCTCGGGGATCCCTCGCAGCTTTACCGGCCGAAGCTCGGTAGCGCTCGGAGAATCTGCCTCCGCAAGCTCGACATAAGGCACCAGGCGCTCCCGCTCGAATGCCTCCAGCAGGTGCTTGGGGCCCTGCATCGTGACGTCGACCTTGCTGGGGCGCAGAGCCGCCTGCCGGTCACCCACCACTGCGATCTCCAGCTTGACCAGCTTGCGCTGCTTGAGCTCGAAGGAAACATCGAGTGTCGCCTCGATCAAGACGTCATCGCGATAGACAACGTGTGGGGCGGGTGGCTCGAGAGGAACCCGAGGTTTGTGGATCCCCACGTCAAGCTCACCGAGGTGGATCGGCTCGGTGTAGATGGTCTTCATCGACTGCACGACGGATGCGGGCCCCCTCACCGCGATTTCGGCGGGAGTCGCCTCGGGTTTGCGCGGCAGCGCGAGCCCGGCAGGCAGGGAGCCGCTCGTCGAGACCTCGACCGGGATTCTTCGCTCCTCGGCATCCGCCCAGGTGAGATTGATGGTGGATGGTGCGATCTGGATCACACTGATGCCGGCGGGAAGGTCGATCTCGGAGAACTCGAAGTAGACATAGCGCCGCTCCGTGTCGGCGAGATCGATCTCTACCGGTGGGATGTCGGCTCCCCTGAGCTCGTTCAAACGCGCCCGGCTTCCACGCAGGGTCACTTTCACCTTGTCGGGAAGCTCACTGATGAGCACCTTGCTCGAGTCCCCCGAAGGGTGAATCGCCGCCACATCAACGAACACCGAGCGCTGTGCAGCTTCCGAACCTCTGGCCAGCGAGAACAGGACAACCGCCAGCGCCAGGGAAATCAGCTTGAGCCCAAGGTTGTCGCTCAGCGCGGCCCACAGAGGGCTCACCCGGGACGCCCGCTCTGCCATCAAGGCACCTCCCCGGCCTTCTCCTCGGCCGGGCGCGCGCTCGGCGCTTCGTTCGCCTTCGCCGAAGCCCGCACGCCCGCGCTTTGCTCTTCCTTGGCCGGCTTCTTCTTCTTCTTGGTCTCCTGATAAAACAGGCCGCGCAGTGCCTTTCGCAACGACGCTGCATCGAGATCGCGCACCATATTGCCGTTGAAGCACAAGCTCATCGAGCCCCGCTCCTCCGAAACCACCACGACCACGGCATCGGTTTCCTCGGTCAAGCCCACGGCAGCCCGGTGCCGCGTCCCAAGCGACCGGTCCAACTTGGGTCGGGCGGTCAGAGGAAGGACGGCTCCCGCCTGCCACACGCGCCCTTCGCGGATGATGACCGCGCCGTCGTGCAGCGGGTTTTCGAAGCTCGGCACGAACACGCTGTAGAGCATCTCTTTGCTCACGGCCGCGTCGAGCACGGTACCGTGTTCGATGAACTCGCCTAGATCGGCATCCCGCTCGAACACCATGAGGGCACCGATCCGTTTCTGGGCCAGCATGGAGGCGGACTTGACGACCTCCTCGATGTCGTGTCCCTGCTGCGCGGCACGCACCGAAGTAAAGAACGCACGCTTCCCGAAGCGCATCAAGGCGCGACGAATGTCGTTCTGAAAGATCACGACGATGATCAGCACCAAGGAAGTCAGCAGGGTATCGAGCATCTCGTACAACGTGAGCAAGCCGAGCCGGCGCGAGGCCTGATACACGATGAACACGGCACCAAGCCCGATACCTATCT
>JAKSBK010000013.1 GCA_022361155.1 Pseudomonadota bacterium | reverse complement strand
TGGAGGCGGGGGGGGTGTTAGCGTAGGAGGGCCGGCGCCGGTCCACTACGCAGCGCAGGGCTACATACACAGAGCGAGGACTTTTCGAGGACGAAAGCGGCTATGGCGCCTCCAAGCCCCGTTCCTGTTCAGAATGGATGCCAGAGCCAGCGCGCCCGCAGAAAAAACCGCAGGAATAGCAACGCTATTGCGAGGACTTTTTTCGAGGACGAAAGCGGCTATGGCGCCATTCTGGACAGGAACGGCTAGTGGACGCTGGTCGACTTCGTAAGCCCAGCCGCCTTGGGGCCCTCGCGGCGGGCACGCAGCGCGGCGCGCCCACGAGCGGCCCGGATGAATTGAACGAAGATCGGGTGCGGCTCGTGGGCCTTGGACTTGAACTCCGGATGAAACTGGCAGCCGATGAAGCAGGGGTGGCCGGGCAGCTCGATCATCTCGACCAGGTCCCCGTCCGGCGAGAGCCCGGAAAGCAGCATCCCCGCTTCCTGCAGCCGCTTGCGGTAGTCGTTGTTGATCTCGAAGCGGTGCCGATGGCGTTCGCTAACCTGGCTCGTGCCGTAGATCTTGGACGCAAGTGATCCGGGGACTAGTTGGCATGGGTACGCGCCCAGCCGCATGGTCGCCCCTTTTTGTGCGATGCCACGCTGATCGGGCATCAAGTGGACCAGCTGCGGACCTCCCCCGAGCGCGCATTCCGCGCTCGTGGCTCCCGGCATATCGCAGACGTGACGAGCGAACTCCACCACCGCCATCTGCATTCCCAGGCAGATCCCAAAAAACGGAACCCCGTTCTCGCGCGCGTACTGGATCGCCCGAACCTTGCCTTCCATGCCCCGATCGCCAAATCCGCCGGGCACCAGAATCCCGTCGTAGGCACGCAAGACCCGCGCGGCGTCCTTGCTTGCCTCCAGATCCTCGCTGTCGACGTAGTGCACCTCCACCCGCAGGTCGTTGGCCAGGCCGCCGTGGTCCAGCGCCTCGTGCAGCGATTTGTACGCGTCACGCAGGTGCACGTACTTGCCTATCAGCGCGATCGATACGGCTCCCTTGCTGGGGCTCTTCAAGCCCTCGGCCACCCTGCGCCATACGCTAAGGTCGGGCTGCCGAGACCAGATGTTGAGGCGATCAACGATCTGCTGGTCGAGGCCCTCCTCGTGCAGCATCACCGGCAGATCGTAGATACAGCCGACGTCACGTGCGGCAACCACCGCCTGCACCGGCACGTTGGTGAAATGCGCGATCTTGGCCTTGAGGTCACGCGGCAACTCGCGATCTACGCGGCAAATCAGAATCTCCGGCTGAATGCCCAGACCGAGCAGCTCCTTGACCGAGTGCTGCGTCGGCTTGCTCTTGAGCTCGACCGCTGCCGCTATGAACGGCACGAGCGTTACGTGGATACATAGGGAGTTGGTTGGTCCGAGATCGATCCGGAGCTGTCGCACAGCCTCCAAGAAGGGCAGCGACTCGATGTCGCCAACGGTGCCTCCAATCTCGACGATCGCCACATCAACCCCCGAAGCGACCTCCACCACACGTGCCTTGATTTCGTCCGTGATGTGCGGAATCACCTGGATCGTGGCCCCCAGGTACTCGCCCCTGCGCTCCTTGGCGATCACGGCGTCGTAGATTCGACCCGTGGTGAAGTTGTTGGCGCGACTCATCTGTGCGCTCGTGAAACGCTCGTAGTGTCCGAGATCCAGGTCCGTCTCCGCGCCATCGTCGGTAACGAAGACTTCACCGTGCTGGTACGGAGACATCGTGCCGGGGTCGACATTGATGTACGGGTCGAGCTTGATATTGGTCACCCGTAGGCCGCGCGCCTCCATCAAGGCACCCATCGTAGCCGCCGTCAGCCCCTTACCCACGGAGCTGACGACACCCCCGGTTACAAAGATGTACTTGGTGCGGTGGTTGTTCATAGCGTGCGGTGGCTGTTCATAGCGTGCGGTGGTTGAAGACCGCATCGACTAAAGCGGACACCGGAGCCGACATGCTGCTGAAACCACGCTCGAGGCCGATACTCCCGTCGAGCATCCTCCCAACTCTAGGAGTCCCCCGGTAGCCTGTCAACGACGCGGACCCGTTCCCTACCCACCCCTTAGGGCCCGCGGAAGAATAACTCATCCATCTCACCGGTTCCGACCACCGCTGGCTATGTTGCGCCTCCTCGAAATATCCCCAATATTCCTCGTCGTTGCGCCTTGCCAACGGCGCCCGGCCCTCGGCGATACAGACGAGT
>JAKSBK010000012.1 GCA_022361155.1 Pseudomonadota bacterium | reverse complement strand
GAATTTAAAATTATTTTAGACTTGGGAAAAACCAAAATTTGACAGACCTATCCAAATATTACGTTCTAAAAAGGGCATTGACTTGAAACTCATTGACGATTAAATTGGCAGGAAATAGGCTTATTCATTCCATATTATCCATTCATTATAAGCACTGATTACCTTTCCCATTCAAAACAAAAACCACTTATGCAGATTAAATCGGTTTTATTTCTTTTGTTTTGCGTTTACTTCATTATCACATTTGCCGGAACAGCATGGGGTCAGACATCGGTCCAAAAATGCAGCAAGCAACTATCTCCTTTGAAAAAAACCAAAGAGGCTATCATCGGGGATGGAGGCATGTGGGGAATTTTTGAACGCCATAAACAACTTCGTGATAAATCGAACAAAGCGATACAGTTGGATAATAAAATTCAGCAATTGGTTTGGCTTCTGGATTACCTTTGTACTACCGCTGACGGAGTCCCACTCAATGAACTGGCAACTTACCTAACCGAAAATCTTAAGGAAAAAAGTAAACAACAATTCAAGAAGGAATTGATCATATTGGGAAAATCAGAGGCTGAAATCGATCTCTGGTTCGTTTTTTCAGAGATATCCCTTAAAAATGAAACCCGAAAACTAAATGTGGAGACCATTTGCATTTCAATTCAAAAAGCCCTTCCATTATTACTAAAATATGAGGCGCTGGCGAAGGAAGTGGATCAATCTCCACATGAAAAGCAGATTAAAAATGTGGATGTTCTTTATAAGGAAATAGAACAACTGGAGTCCTCAGATCCCTACTTAGCCCAAGCTCTTCTGGAAACATCCCAAGTCCCGCATTGGGATATCGACGAAAGCACCGGCGGATCTTGATTTCAAAAGATCTAAAGTAAAATTCAAAAAGACATCAATCCATTAATGGAGAAAAACATGGCAAATTTTTTGGTGATTGGAGGTTCCGGTGTTATGGGCACCGCCGCCATACAAGCGGTACGCAAATTTTTTGGAAAAGAGGCCAACATCGTGGCCAACTGGTATGGCAAAGAAGATACCGGCCTGAAGATTTCGGCGATTCAGGCCCATGGCCCGATCTGTCGCCCGGACGTGCATGGTGACTTCCTCAAACAGGCGATTCGCTTCGCGGCCGAGTGCGGCGCTTTGG
>JAKSBK010000011.1 GCA_022361155.1 Pseudomonadota bacterium | reverse complement strand
TCGCATTCACGCCGGCAGACGAGGCTTCCATGAACCAGCTTTTGAACCTATGAGGGCTGGTACTGGTACTAACAAACGCCGCCGGCTGTGTTGCTCCTCCTCGAAATACCCGCAGTATTCCTCGTTGTCGCGCCTTGCCAGCAACGCCCGGTCCTCTGCGATCTGCACAGGTTATGGTGTGGCGGGTCCTAATCGTCGTAGAATAGGGGCGCGCGCCCCTCGATGAACGCCTGGATCGCTTTGGCGTCCTCGGGAGCGAGCTCGCTGAACATGATGCCCATGCCCGGGGGCGCATCCAGGTTGTCGTCCATGGGGTCGCGCAGCCATCGTACACTGCCTTCCACGTTGACTACATGCCCGCTCGGCAGCGTGAAGCTGAGCTCAATCTTGGTCCCGATCGGCTGCAGGTCGTAGGTGGCCACGAAAAGACCGCCGTCTGAGAGATCCTCGGCGAACCCCGTGTAGAAATTCGAGGGGCCCTCCAGGGTAACCTGAGTGTTCAGCTCGACGCGGGGAGACTTGCGGCGATTGTGGTCTGGCATGGGAGGCGATCGGCTGGGTTTGCGTCGTGGAAGCACCCTGGGTGGCTTGGAGCCTTGGGGATTGTGCGCCAGAGCAACGGGATAAAGCAGCGCCTGCGCGCGGGCAACGGCTTCCAGTGCCTGTGACTGGCGCGCGGAAAGCCGACTACGATCAGTCACAAGTGCCAGTGCCCTGTCAAGATCCTGATTGGCAGCCAGGATACCGGTACCGGCAGCGGGCCGACCTTGCAGGTACTGCACCAGCCCCTTGCGAGCGCTCCTGGCGTGCTCAGCCACCTGGCTCGCGGTGCCCCCGAGCGCTGGCTCCTCCTGCAGCGCCGAGTGCCCGAGCTCGAGCAACTCCAGCGCCCGCCGCACCTGTTCGCCCGCCTTGCGGTTGCGAAGCGCATCGGGTGGCCAATCAATTGCCTGCATGGTGATCGTGGACGGACACTAGTCGTCGTAGAACAACGGCGGGCGCTTGCGTATGAAGCGCATGATGAGCTCGCGTGCATCCGCGTCCAGGCGCTGGAACTGAATCCCTATGCCGGGCTCGGAGTCGACCGTGAAGTCCATCGGGTCGCGCACGAAACGAACCACCCCATCCACGTGGGTCTCAAAGCCTCCTGGCAGGGTGATCAGCACCTTGACCAGGGAGTTCTTGGCCAGCGTGTTGTAGGTGGCCACGAAAATGCCTCCGTCGGCGATTTCACCCGAGAAGCCCACGAAGAAGTTGGATTCGGTCGTGGCCCCCACATTGGCCTCCACGTTCTCCCGCGGCCCCCGGGGTTCCGGTGCCGCGGCCGGTCGCATGCGCGGCAGCGGCGCCGCCCCCGGGATGATCGCTTGCGCGCTGCCAGGACTCGATCCGGGTCTCGAGGGTCGCATCGTGGGCACGTTGCTCAGCGGGTAGAGCTCGGACATCGCCTTGGCCAAGGCCTTGGTCGTCGCCGCCACGGCCGTATGACCGCTCCGCACATCCTGCAGCAAGGCAAGCGATTGGCTCAGCGAGCTCAACGCGTGCTTCAGGCTGGCCTTGCCGTCGGGCTCGCTGCTGGCGTGCTCGGCCTCGAACAGCGCCGAGATCGCCCTGGCGATGCTCTCAGCAACATTCTTGACGTCCTCCGGGATGCGTGGATCGGTCTGCAGCGCCTCCAGTGCTCCACCTAGCAACTTCCTGCATTGGGCCGCTTGGGCGGCACCCGAGTAACCCATCCTAACCCTCTTTGTGGGGCCCTTACGCGAAGTCCGCAGCCGAATCGCCTGAGCTGGCCGAACGCCGCGGGCCAAACGATCATACCGTTGGCCGCGACTTCCTGCCAGCACGACCATGTTCGATGGCTGAGGTCGCGTCCAGATTTCGACGCACCAACGCCAAGTGGCCCGGTATTGTTCAGCGTCTCCTAAAGCGCCTTTGTGAACAGGAGGCGGGCGCAGCCCTGGCCCGCGTAGTCGGGTTCTTCCCGGACCTCGAAGCCGAGGGAGCCGTGAAAGCGGGCGGCTTGCTCGTGACGCACCGTGGCGATGGCTTTCAGGCGACTGGCGCCGGCCGCCTGGCAGCGTCGAGCAAACTGGGAATAGAGCTCCTTGCCGATTCCACGCCGGCGGTAGTCCGGATGTATGCCCACGAGGTGAATGTAGCCGGTTGGCGGTGAGGTGGGCGCGATAAACCCAAGCAAGAAAGCCCGCATCTGCTGCTCGTCGTCCTCGACCACCAGGGCATGGTCTCCGAGCTCGTAGAAGTAGACCGGATGGGGTCGGTCGCTTGCCGGTGCGCCCATCCAGCTGTCGAACACCGCCACGATACGGTCGAAGTCTGTCTTGGTAATGCCGCGCGTCTTCATGGACCCGGCGCCTTGTCCGAGTCTGCCACCATAGCATTGCCTACTGCAACGTGGGCCCCATATCGATGGTGCCGAAGCGCGCCTCGTACTTTGCGACGGTGTCCGTCAGCACCGCGTTGAAGCGTTTCGCGTGCTGCGGCGACAGCAGCACGCGCGAAAGCAGCCAGCCCAGGTTGCCATGCACAAAGGCGAAGTCGAGCACGAACGCGTCTTGGGTGCTTCCCACCTGCGCGAGGTTGGCAAAGCGCCCCTTGGCGGTCTCGTCGTCCGCCTTGATGGTAAGCGAGTGGTCTTGGTTCGGTGGCTTCTCCATCGAAACTCCATGAACTGAATATTTGTTCCGTTGGCTTGACGTGGTCGGATGGCCTGCGAATCTACACCAGTTTCTGCGCGGAGCTCGCTTGGATGAATGCCCCTGTGCTTTTTTGTCCTTTTTGCCGGGAGGGCTTCGAAGACGAGCACGAGTGCCCCGACCACGAGCTGCCGCTCGTGCCCTGGCAGCGCCTGCCACCCGAAGCGCACGACGGCTCGGCCGATCGCCCGGTCGGCCCATGGGAGGCTCGTTATGGCAGAGGACCGGTGGCCGTTGGCTCGCTCGCCACCGTGGTGGCGTTCTTCCTCCCCTGTGTTTCCCTGCGCGGGGCAAGGGAAGCCACATCCACGATGCTGGAGCTTGCGCTGAACCGAGCCGGCAGGCTGTGGATTGTTCCACTCGCGTGCGTGTTCACGTTGATGACGCTCTTCAGACGCCGCACCCTGACCGCGATGCGAGGTGCCCGACTCGCCGTTCCGATCGTAGCGCTCATGCCAAGCGTGGCGCTCGTCATGACGCTGATCGGCGCCCGCGACGCCGCTGACTTCTTGTCCCTGCAGCTGGGACAGGAGGTCAGCGTGCAGGTCGAAGTAGGCAGCTACGTCGTGCTGCTCGCGCTGCCTATCATGGTTGTGGGCGGCGTGCGTCTGGGAGTGGGTCGGGCTGGTCTGGCGAATACAGGTAGCCCTGATGGTGATGCAGGCAGACGCAGTCGCGGCCGCGCCTCTTGGCCTCGTAGAGTGCCGCGTCGGCCGCTTTGACGAGCTCGTCCTCGGTGTGAATGTCCCGGTTGGGATAGACGGCGGCGCCGATGGAGACCGTGACCCGCGTTGTGTATTCCTCGCTGATCGTGACGGGAGTGTCCCGCACGCTGGTACGCACTCGCTCGGCGACTGCCAAGGCACCTGAGAAATTCGTGCTGGGCAGCAGCAGCAGGAACTCCTCTCCTCCATAGCGCGTCACCGCATCGATTTCCCGTACGACCGCCTCCAGGCGTCGTGCCGTTTCTCGCAAGGTAGCGTCCCCTCCCTCGTGACCGAACGCATCGTTGACTCGCTTGAAATGATCGATGTCAATCATCACGCAGGCTAGCGGTTCTCCGTAGCGTGCGGCACGCTTGAACTCCTCGGTCAAGCGCGACCGCAGATAACGGTAGTTGTGAAGCCCAGTGAGCTCGTCCTCGATGGCGAGCTTCTCCAGGCGTTGCCTGGCGTTGTTCAGGTGATCGTGCATCTGCTTCAGGCTTACAAGGTTGCTGATGCGGGCGAGCAGCTCACGCTCGTCGAACGGCTTGGACAGGTAATCGTCGGCACCGAATCGCATGTCCGCCCCCCGGCTGTCCGCGCCCGCCTTGGTTGTCACCAAGATGACTGGAAGAAAACTCTTCCTATCAACCGCGCCCTTGATGAGTCGGCAGCACTCGAGTCCGCCCGTATCCTGCACGACCAGGTCGACAAGCACGACGTCGATGGTCTGCTGGCGAATAGCGCGCAGCGCATCCTGTGCGGATGCGGCCTGGTGCGTAATGAGGCCGTGCCGCCGCAGCAGCTCCGAGACGCGCTCTCTGGTGTCGGCTTCGTCGTCGACCACGAGCACGCTGGGGGGTTGCGTCGAGGCATCAAGGCGGTCACCTAGACCGGGAACCATTCGACCTCCATCGCACCCCTGTCCACATCTGCGCAGGCCGTGTTTGGGTTGATGACCATGGGGCCTAGCTCCGGTCGAGGAAGCGCAGAGTATCCCGCACTGTCCTCCTTGCTCTATTCGGCGGAAGTGCGGATGCTCTTGGGGGTGTGAGGGTGATTCTGTTGCAAGGCCCTGTAGATGGCGGGCATTTGGCGGGCGCACAGCACGGAGCGGGCGGCGCCGAGCTGCCTTCTTGGCCGGATCGTCCGTCACCCTGGCAAGGGTTTTGCTTTCCCCAGGGTCTACCTGTGCCTATACTACTGTAATATGCCGGCACGGTCGTTCAGGGACCCATCGTGGAGCTGAAGCAACAGCTCAGAATGTCGCAGCAGCTGGTGATGACGCCCCAGCTGCAACAGGCGATCAAGCTGTTGCAGATGTCGCGCATGGAGCTCGTGGACATGGTGCGCGGCGAGTTGCTCGAGAATCCAGTTCTGGAGGACCACCAGGACGAGCCCGAGGAAACCAAGGCCGGCGAGGGATCGGATGGCGAGCGCGGGGAGCGTGCAGCGGATGGGGCCTCGCCCCCGGCCGAGGAAGCCGTTCAGACGACTTCCGATAAGAAGGCGGAAGAGTTCGATTGGGAACGCTACCTGGAAAACAACTCGCTGATGGGTCCGATGCCCAGCGTGCGCAAGAGCGATGGCGACCAGCACCCCAACTACGAGGCCACGCTATCGGTTTCGGAGAATCTGAGCGAGCACCTGGGTTGGCAGGTGCGGCTCAGCGATTTCGTGGAGGACGAGAGACGCTTCGCCACGTTGGTGATCGGCAACTTGGATCCGGATGGCTATCTGCGGTTGGAGGGCATCGCTCCGGGCGAAGTCGTGCCGAAGCTCGCCGCTGAGGCTGGCCTCGACCCCGAGGACGCCGAAGAGGTGCTCAGGCTCATTCAGCGTTTCGATCCTATCGGTGTGGCTGCGCGTGATCTGGCCGAATGCCTTAGGGTGCAGGCGGAGCACTTCGGCATGGATGAGCTGGTCCGGCGGGTGATCGACGAACACCTGGGCGACCTGGAGCGGCGCAACTACGCGGCCGTGGCCAGGCGACTGGACATTGCTCTCGAGGAGGTCTACGACATCGCACAGGTCATCGCGGAGCTGGAGCCGAGGCCAGCCCGCAACTACTCGTCCGAAGAGCCGCGCTACATTGTTCCAGATGTGCACGTTCATAAGGTAGGCAACGAGTACCATGTCGTTGCGAACGACGACGGGATGCCGCGGCTCAAGATCAGCGGCTTCTACCGGGCGGCGATGCATGGGGACCCGGAGGCGAAGGAGTACATCCAGAACAAGCTTCGGAGTGCACAGTGGTTGATCCGGAGCATCGACCAGCGTCGCAAGACCATCGAGCGGGTTACCGAGTGCATTGTAGAAAAACAGCGCGCCTTTTTTGAACGTGGTATCGAGCATCTCCGACCCATGATTCTTCGCGACGTGGCGGAGACCCTCGGCATGCACGAGAGCACGATCTCCCGCGTGACGAGCAACAAGTATGTGAGCACGCCGCAGGGACTGTTCGAGCTGAAGTTCTTCTTCAACAGCCGTATCAAGAGAGATAACGACGCGGACATTGCCTCGGAGAGTGTCAAGCAGGCCATCAAGAAAATCGTGGAATTGGAGGATTCCCGACGGCCCCACAGCGATCAGAAAGTTGTGGAGCTGTTGGCTCGGGACGGCATCAAGATCGCACGGCGGACGGTCGCGAAGTACCGAGAAGTGCTTGGCATCCTCAGCTCATCGAAGCGAAAGAAGTATTTCTAGGGCGCCGATCGGTTTGAATTCCTATGCAATGCTCGGGTTCCTCGACGTATTCAAACGGATCGGCGCTCTAGCGCTGCAGGGCGACAACGGGCCTCGCGCCCGAGATGGGAGACGTAGATGAGGATTGCGTTCACATTTCGAAATCTGGAGCCGTCGGCCGCGCTGAAGAGCTACGCCAGCGAGAAGATCGAGAAGCTGCAGCGCTACCTTCACGCGCCGCTCGACGCCGACGTGACGCTGTCAGTGGAACGCCGTCTACATTGCATCGACGTGACGATCAGCTCGGACGGGCGGGGGTATATCGGACGCGAGGAGTCCGAGGACATGTATGCTTCGATCGATGTCGTGACCGACAAGCTGCGCCGTCAGATGGAACGAGCCAAAGGGGTATTGGCCCAGCAGCGCAAACGCTCTTCGCAGACCATGCCGGCGGTCAAAGGGGTCAAGTAGGTATGGCTGTCCGCCGTGAACAACCCTGACGGTCAAGAAGAACGCCATCAAGCATGCGGTTGTCGAGAATCCTAGCCCCCGAGCGGGTCGATCTAAACTTGCGGGCCTCGGATAAGCAGGGCGTGCTCCGTGACCTTGCGGCGTTGCTTGCCTTGGGAGGCTGCGGTTGCGACGAGCAGACCATCTTTCAGGTGTTGTTTGAACGCGAAGTGCTTGCAAGCACGGGTGTGGGCGACGGTGTGGCGATCCCGCACGGCCGCCACGATCGAATCTCGCAGGTTCGGGCGGCGGTCGGGATCTGCAGGCCCGGCGTGCCCTTCGATTCGATCGACGGCTCGCCTGTACGGATCCTCGTGGCTGTGGTTGCGGCTGAAGACAAGGCACCCCTGTTGCTCAAATCGCTGGCCCACGTCTCCCGTGTGCTGCGGGACGCGGATCTGCGCGCGCGGCTGTTGAACGCCGGCAGCTGCAGCATGGCGTTCGCGCTCCTGACGCGGCAGGAACAACGTTTCGTGAGCATCCCGCCGCCGCCGTCGCGAGCGGGGTGATCCACGCTTTCGGTGAGGAAGGCCGATCTTTTGCATCGATTCCGGCGCTTTCGCTGGTCGAGGCTAGTCTCGAGCTCAGCACTCTTGGTGAAGCGAAATCCCCGCGAAAACTGGCAGTTCAAGGCGCGACGACGACTAATGGTGGTGTCATTGGGAGGAGGAGCAACGCCGAAATGGCGGTTTTCCGGGGGATTGCAGCCGCCGAAAGTGCTGAACTCGAGGCTAGTGACCGATGCGGGCTAGTTCCCTCTCCAAGCTGCACCTTTTTGTGGTCACGGGCCTGTCCGGGGCAGGACGCAGCACCGCGCTGCGGCTGATGGAGGACCTGGGCTACTTCTGCGTCGACAATATCCCCCCTGCCCTGGTCCCCCAGCTGGTGAACATGCTCGCATCGGAGCCGAGCTTCGGGCGTGTCTGCCTGGGTATCGACGTGCGAACCGGGGCGTTTTGGCGCGATACCGAGGGAGCGCTGAGCGCTCTGAAACAGGGGGGTCACGACGTGGAAGTCCTCTTCCTCGAGTGCAGCGAGGGGACCTTGGTGCAACGTTTTAGCGAGACTCGGCGGACCCATCCCTTGGCAAAGAAGGGCGATCTGCTCGGTGCGATTCGCGACGAGCGCGAGCGATTGGCGTCGCTGCGCGCGCAGTCGCGTCAGGTGCTCGACACGAGTCGTATGTCGGTGCACGATCTCAGACGCCATTTGGTGGATCATGTGGCGCGGGGTCAGCAGCGCTGTCGCATGCTGGTGCGCATCGTGTCGTTCGGCTATCGCTACGGCCTGCCGGTAGATGCCGACGTGGTGTTCGATCTGCGCCACCTGCCCAATCCCTACTTCGTCCCCGAGCTGCGAGACACGAGTGGAAGCGACGAGGCCACCGCCCGCTTCGTGCTCGGCGCGCCGGAGACCGCGGAGCTGCTCGCAGGTGTAGCGGGCCTGCTAACAAAGACGTTGCCTCGCTACGAGCGCGAGGGCAAAGCGTACCTGACGGTCGCCCTGGGCTGCACGGGCGGCCGTCACCGGTCTGTCGCCTTTGCGGAAGAGCTCGCTCGGCGCCTCGGCGATGCGCGGGAGGTTAGCGTGGCTCATCGCGATGTGGACCGATCGGGCCGCTAGTTTCTGTCCAGAATGGCGCCATAGCGGTTTACGTCCTCGGCCCGGCCCTGCGTCAAACCAGGAACCGTGCCACGGCGTCTTCGTGTTGTTGCAGGTCATCGGCTGCATTCGAACCGAGTGCCAATTGGAGCACACCGCCGCTCCTCATGCGCAACACTCCCTGATCGTGGAGCGCCTTGAGCGCGTTGTCCAACTTGATTCGCGACAGCGCTTCGCGGCATTCCAGCTCTCCGGCAAGATGGCTCTTCTCACCGAGTGCAAGCGTGCGGCGCAGCCATTCCTTTTTCGTCATGTCCCCCTCAAGCAACAGCCTGCATGCCTGCAGTGTAAGCCGGTAGCTCTCGAGGTAGCTGCGGAGCAGTTCCGCGTGCAGCTCCAGGGCCGCTCCTGCTTGACCGGCTCCGGGCCTTAGCAGCTGTCCCTGACGCTCTGCCTCGCCTCTAGCCAGCGTCTGGTCGAGTGTCACTCGGAAGCGCTCGGAGGGCGCCTGGTCGGGTGGCGCGACGGACTCGTAGCGGAAAATGTCGCATAGGAGAAGGAACCGACGTTCGAGTGTTGCCTCTTGCACCGGCTCGGCGCGCGCGGCCCGCATGGCCGTAGCCAGCAATGCATTGGCCGTATAGAAATGCAGGATGTTGTTTTTGTAGTACTCGAGCACGATGCGCTTGTCGTCCGGAACGCGGTAGCGTGCAGCTTGACCCAGGCCAGCTCGCACGAGCAGCCTGCGGCGCGTAAACAGGCTGACTGCCTCCTCCACGGCCCGTTGATTCAGGTTCCCGTCGGCATTGGTCACCGGATCGGTCATGCGGGCGCCGAAGCGTTGGGCGGACTGCAGTAGACGTGAAGCGGTGAACACGAGCTCTCGGTGCGCCATGGCACGTCGCCTGTGAGACAGCAGTGCCGCGGCAACGAGCGATGCGGGAGTGACCACGGTCACACGCTGAATCTCGTGCATTGCCCGGTGCGTGATGCTCTGCACGAGCGTCCGTCGCTGTTTCGGTGACAGGCTGGTGGGGGCAGCAGCGCCGGCCGGTAATCCCGCGACGGCTCGGACGCTGTCTGCGAGCTCCACTATCTCGCCGAACTGAACGTAGAGCCGTCCGTAGTCGGATCGCAGCAGGCGCGACGAGCGCACCAAACCTGCGAGGTTCTCGCGCACTTTCTCCTTCCCGCTCAGCTCATCCAGATAGGCTCGCTCCTCGATCACACTCTCGTAGCCGATCGAGATCGGCACGAAGAACACGCGTCGCGCTCGAAGTCCCAGTGCGGCGTCCACGATCATCGAGACGAGTCCCAGTTTCGGTGGCAGCATTTGTCCGGTGCGCGAGCGCCCCCCTTCCATGAACAGCTCGATCGTGAAGCCTTCCTGGAGGAGCTTTCGGACGTAGGACTCGAGCACGATGCTGTAGAGCCTCTGACCTTTGATCGAGCGCCGGATGAAGAAAGCGCCAGCCCTGCGCAGGACCACGCCCAGTGGCCAGAAGCCGAGGTTGTCCCCTGCGGCAACCAGTGGCGGCCACAGATCGTTGCTGTAGAACAGATCGCTGAGCACGAGGTAGTCGACGTGACTCTTGTGTGTCGGCAGCAGAATGAGGGTTCCGTGCCGAGAAGCTTCCCGGATTCTGCGTAGCCCGTCCCTGTCTATCTCCATGCCGTGGTACAGGCGGTTCCAAACGTAGTCCAGTGCTCGGTGCCATAGCGCGAGCACCAGCGGATCGGGAGCCGCAGCCAGCTTGCGCAGGATCTTCTCTGCTTCCGCCATGGTCCCTTGCGAAGGCGGGTTCGCGCGTGAAACCGCCGCAAGCTGACCTCGCAGGCGGGGGCTGCGCAACAGTTCCTCGCGTAGCCGTTCCGGGGTCTTCTTGCGCGGGCCAAGCACGATGGTTCGTTCTCGTTCGATGCGCCGCAGCATTGCCCAGCGGATCTTGTCCGCGGCTTGCTGGTCAGACAGCTCATGATGGCTGCTCAGGAAGTCTCGCAAGTCGAACGCCTCGCCTGAGCGCAGTAGGGCGTGCCGGTAGTTGCGCAGGAATTGCAGCAGCACGCGGACCCGGCCCGGCCACTCGCTCGGTCCAAAGACCAGGTCCAGCAGCGTATTGGGGCCGCCGCGCGGCAGCTTGTGCCACACGAAGGTCTGTGGAACCAGCAGGATCGGTCGGTCGCTCGCGCGCTGAGTCGCTACCAGCACGCGAATCAGGTCGAGATCCAGGCGCTCGCCTCGCCGGGGCCTGCGCGCAAAGCCCGGCGGTCGGCGCAGGAATATCAAGGCGCTGTGCTCATCCAGCAGCGTAGCTCTGAGTGCGCGATCCTCGGGGATCTGACGGCGGCGCAGCCAGCGGCGCCGGCCCTTGCCGAAGGGTTCCAGAAGCCACAGACCCAGGTCGTTGGCAAAACGTACGAGCGGCAAGTTCAGCTGTTTGACCAGGTAGTCCAGGCACAGGAAGTCGAGGAAGGAGATGGACCGCATCACGTAGACCACGGTGCCTCTCGCGGCGGCGTCACGGACCGCCGCGCTCCAGCTCTCGTCGACTTCTATGTGCGAGAAGAAGCGATCGTAAAACCAGCGCAGCGTCGGGTTGGGTGCGTAGGGCTTGCCTGGGGTTACGCTGGCAGGGGCTTTTTGTGCTGAGTCATGCACGGGCTCGGCAGCGACGCGATAGGCCTGCTCCAAAGCGTGAAGCGGGCTTTCCACGCCTCCGTGGGATCTACCACGCCTACCAGACGAAACCACGCAGCCCGGATCGCAACCGGCCGGGCTCCAGGAAGGCGGGCTTTCCCAGCCCCCGCATCGCGAGGGGTCGGGGAGGGTCCGCCAGGGCAAGCCACCGTCTTGACAGCCCGCACGGAGCTCGCTAGATAACGCGCCCCCCACGCTCGCGTGCGCCTTCGAGTTTTGGAGCTGCTGAAAGGTATCCCATGGGCACATATGGTGCCAAGCCCCGTGAGATAGAGCGGCGCTGGCTGTTGATCGACGCTGCCGGCCGGCCGTTGGGTCGACTGGCTTCGATCGTGGCCGGCTTGCTTCGCGGCAAGCACAAGCCCGTCTACACTCCGCACGTCGATACGGGAGACTTCGTTGTCGTCATCAATGCCGACAAGGTGAAACTCACCGGCAGCAAGCTGGCGCAAAAGCACTACCAGCGGCATTCGGGGATTCCCGGTGGCTTCCGGTCGGAGCCCTACGCGTGGCTCATGGCGCGCAAGCCTACCTTGGCCATCGAGCTTGCCGTGCGTGGTATGCTCCCCAAGACTCGTCTCGGCCGAAGGCTGCGCCGCAAGCTAAAGGTGTACGCCGGACCGCTTCATCCACATGCAGCGCAGCAGCCCACGTCGATCGATCCAAGTGCCGGCCCGGTGCCGGCTGCAGTCGTGGCGCCGCGGAAATCCTCCGCGGCCCCCCAGTAGTTAGCTGGAGCCTTGAGTATGACCCATCGCACTGTCCATGGGAGGGCGTACGGCACGGGGCGCCGCAAGACGGCGATCGCGAGGGTGTTTCTCCGGCCGGGCAGCGGCCAGATCATCGTCAATGGTCGCAGCGTCGAGGAGTACTTCCGGCGCGAGACATCCCGGATGATCATTGTGCAGCCCTTCGAGAGCATAGACAAGAGCAACGGCTTTGACGTCGTGTGCACGGTACGTGGAGGAGGCTTGGGTGGCCAGGCCGAAGCGGTCCGGAACGGGATTTCCAGGGCCCTGCTGGGGGTCGATCCAGAACACCGTGGCCCCCTGAAGAAGTCAGGCTTCCTCACGCGCGATTCGCGGAAAAAGGAGCGCAAGAAGCCCGGGCAGCCCGGCGCGCGCAAGAAGTTCCAGTATTCGAAGCGCTAGTTGGTTGGTCCCCGTTCCGAAACTCGCTCCCGTCGCCTGGCTTGCGGAGCGGGGCCGTCCGCCGCGTCTCACGCTCGGCGGGCCAGAGCTAGAAGGTGCCGCGCAACCCCAGGTTGGGCACCAGAAGCTTCGGCGCATAGTTGACGCTGCATGGGGGGGCGTCTGGACCCTCCACACCCAACCTTGGGCGATCGTTGCAATCGATTCCGATCGGTTCGGCTGCGGCGGTTAGGTTGAACCACTCCAACGACAGCTGCATCCGCCCCCAGCTCGTGTGCCACTGGTAGTCCATCTGCGCGTCGGCACGAGCAAACGCAGGCAAGCGTTGCTCCTTGCGCAAGCGCGGTTCTTTATGCTGAATCACCAGCGCCGACGCCATACGCCCTGAGCGCACATGCAAGCGCGTGCCAACGCTGATGGCTTGCGTCGGCCTATAGCGAACCACCCAATTGAAGACGTGACGCACGTCAAACTGCGGCGTAAAGCGCAACCCGTCCGGGGCGCGGGCCTGTGCGCGTCCCAAGGTGTAGGCCAGCCAACCCGAAAACCGATGCCGGCTCGGGCGCTTGAAGAACAGCTCGACCCCATAGGCCAAGGAACGCGCTCGCGGCAGTCCCTGGCGCTCCTGACAGAAGTCGACATCGGTCACAGTATTGTATTGGTTCAGCAGGCCAAAGGGATCGCAGCGGTCGGCGTTCTCGATTACTAGGCTCGGCAGGATGGCGTTGGACATGGAGTTCAGGTAGCCGGTGACCTCGAGGCTGAGCTCCTCGTCAAGCTCGAGCAGGGCCCCCAGCTCGGCTTGCACCGCTCGCTGTAAACCCGAGTCAAGTGCGACATCCGTCACGCCTGGCAGCGGGATCAGGAACACGGCGGGTTGGTGTGCCAGGCCCGCCGCCGCGTGCACCTCGAAACGCTCCCGGGGCCGCAGGCTGAGCGTCAACCGGGGCTCGAGCGCTCGCTGCAGCTGCGAGCCGCTAAGCCAAAAGTCGCCACGTAGGCCGGCGTCGAGCTCGACGGTTTGTCCAAGGGGCAGGTTGAGCTCCACGTAGCTCCCGCCCATGTTGCGTCCGGTCACGCTCGTGAATACGCGATTGAGGAACCGCTCGCGCGCGATTTCGCCTTCGTCCTCGCGGATGCGACCGGTCGCAGCCAGCATGTCGGCTCCCACCCGCACGCGCGTGCGATCCGCCAGGCGCCAGATAGCCCACAGGCGCGAGCCGATGCGTGCGGCCCTGACTTCCGCTTCGTTGAGCGCCGAGTGATCGAAGCCAAACTGCAAGGCACCCCCGAATTCGAAGCGCTCCCGGCGCCGAAGCAAGCGCGCTTCGAGACGGTGGAATTGCAGCGCTACCCGCCAAGGGATGCTGTTTGGGCCACCGCTTCCCACGGCATCGTGGGACCCAAACCAAGTCAACAGCAGCTTGTCGCTCGGGCTCAACGGTAGCTCCAAGCGCGTCTGGTAGTCCGCGTAGCTCAAGTATGCGTTTGGACTGAACAGTGAAAGCAGCAGGCCCGGATAGCCGTAGCGGCCGGCAGCGAACAGGCGTCCCCCGAGCAGTGGAACTTCGACCATGCCGTTCACGTCAAGGGCCCGGAGCTCGAGCTCCCCGCGCCAGCCTGCATCGCCGCTTGGCTCGGGCAGCCTGCCGGCAAGCACCCCACCGGTTCGGCGGCCGAAGCGAGCTTGGGGGACGCCCGGATAGAAGTCCACGGGACCGAGCAGGTGTGGATGGATCACCGACGGGCCCACGCCGAGATGAAACAGGGCCGGGATCTGGACCTCATCGTAGTAGTAGACCGTGCCCGCCGGAGGCGCCCCACGGACGTACACGAACGGCAAGCCGCTGAACATGGGCACCACGCCCGGCAGGCTGTTGATTACACGGAACGGATCACCAAAGGCACCAGGGAGATCCCGCGTCTCTACAAGCTCGAGACGGCGAACGGTCGGGGGCGAACGCGGCAGGCGTGCCACAGCCTCGAAGATCTGGGGCGATTCAAGCACTTCGCGCGCAGGCTGGGGCTGCGGCGCTGCGGGCTTGGGTACGGTCACGGAGGCTGGCGACGGGGCCGCGCCCGCGACACCAAAACGCAGCTTCACGCGCGCCTTCACGGGCTTGCCATCCACGTGCGCCGGGGCGAATCGTCCCTGGCTGAGGGCCTCGGCCATCAGCCGTGAAATCGGCGCGGGAGCGTCGGTCTGCTCGATTGACGCCACCCCGTGCTCGTCCACCACGATAGTGGCCTGAAGCTGCTCGGCAGGCAGCTCGGCCATCCCCTCGGGCAGGCTGAACGGGCGCAGCTCGATAACCCTGGGTGGGGTGCGTACCTGCGCGTACAACCCGGGCGGCACGCAAGGCATCCAGCACACAACCACGACCAGCACAGCCGAGAAGGCGCCGGGGCAGGAAACGTGAGACCTAGCGAATGGCATGGATGCGAAGGCGATGCGTCTTGCCCTCGGAGGGCACGATGCTACGCGTATATACATGGATCGAGTAGCCGCTGTGATCCATCCGCAACACGTGCCCATCGCAGGAGCGCTGATCACGCTAGCATTGCTTGGCTGCGGCCAACACCCGTTAGCCCTCAGCGGACGTGCGGACGTGATCACGGTGCGCGTTGCCGAGGGCGACTACCGCGACCTGTCGGTAGGTGTGAGCACCACCAAGGGACTGTACGTCGCGGCGCGACGACGCTCCGACGCGGCGCTCACGGTGATCCAGGCGGAGCCCTTCTCGGAATGCGTGGTCGGCAAGACCCTTTGGCACGGAACCCTCTTTGTCGAGGATCAGGCCAAGCTCATGATGCTCCAGGCGGGAACGAATGCGTCCGACGCGGCGCTACGCTTCGCCGACACGGATTGCAGGGTCGATGATCTCAGCGTGCTCAGAGTGGCTCCCCCTTTCAATGTTTGGGGAACACAGAAGGCGAGCGAGTTCACCTTCTCGATGCATACCGTCGACGGGGACCTGGTATTCGTCAAGCCGTTCGAGGGCAAGAAGAGCCCCATCGCGAGCGGCACCTGGGACTCGCAGCGCAGCAAACACGGGTTGTGGGTCGGCGAGGGGCAAGAGCTGGTGCTGCGCGATGACGACGGTAAGGAGCTGATCCGAACCGGCAAGGCTGTCAAGCGTTTTGCGCTCGAAGCCCGCAACAAGGAAGTGGCCTACGAAGACGGAAACGTGATCGAACGTGCAGAGATCACGAACCAGCAGCTGGACAAGCTACAGCGCGTGGACACGGGCTGCGAAATGCGCTTCATGGCCCGGGGACCGCGCAGCGAGCTTGCCTACTACGCCCCCTGCGACAAGGACCGCAAGCACACGCCGGAGAGCAAGCTGATCGTGCAACACCTGGCAGAGGGTCGCAGGGAGTACGCCGCGAACATCAGGAGCTACCGGCACTTCTTCGATGCGAACCTGGTGCAGAACATCGTCTACCAGCTGGCATCCCAAGAGTTGTGGCTGGACGGCCCCGCGCTGCCCCAACCGGTCCGGATCGGCGGGAACGCTCCGCTCGGCAATGTGTTCAGCAACCCGGCCAAGAGCGCCCTGTTTGCGCTCGTGGACAGGGTGGCGCAACAGAGCGAGGAGGTGTACGCAGGCAGGTTGATACGCTTCACCCCGGAAGGCAGCGTCACCCTCGCCGAAGGGCTGGAATCGTTCAAGCTGTTGCCGTCGCGCACGCGACACGTGCCAGGGAACGTCACCAAGATCCCCTCTACGTTCAAGATGGCGGCCCTGTGGTTTCAGAAGCCACTCCCGCCTCCCGCCGGCAGCTCGAAACGCAAGGAGCTCTATGACGTGGCCGTAGTCGATGCTCGCGCTCTTGACGAGGGGCGAGTGCGACCCTTGCTCGAGCCGCGCAGCGTGCCCGCCAACGGGATGCGCTACGTTTGGGGCGCCGAGGTGCCGGCGGTAGCGTACCTGGACAAGTGGCAGTTCGAAGACGACGCCCCGGGCGGCCCGGACCATGGGCGGTTGAACGTCTGGCTGCAGGACACGAACGAGCACTTCGTCATCGACGAGCACGTCTCGGAGTTCATGCCTGTCTCGGCGCCGCAACGCGGCCTCTTGTACACGGTCACCGATCCGAAACGCAACGGCATTTGGTTTGCGCTACTACACAAGCCCTGCGCAACCCCACTCGAGTGCTACTTGTAGCCGCCGAATAGCCGCGCTGTTTCGAGGTCGAAAGCGGCTATGGCGGGCTTGGATCCGAAGTTTCCGTCGAGAATCGATGCCAGAGCCAGCGCGCCCGCAGGAGCGGAGCGAAGGAATAGCAGCGCTATTTCAAGCTTCGGTCTGAGGACGAAAGCCGCTCTGGCGCCATTCTGAACGGGAACTAGT
>JAKSBK010000010.1 GCA_022361155.1 Pseudomonadota bacterium | reverse complement strand
GGCATGCTTGGTGCGGTGTGCGAAGCATGACGCAACCACGCTACATCGTGCCTGGAATGACGGTGATGGTCACGCGCCGCACGCTGCGCCGCACCCACCTGTTTCCCACGCAGCGCTGCACGCTCAGCGCTTGGGTTCGTGTACCTTTGCCGCGCCGTTGTGCGTCTCTCCCACACCAGCGGCCCGTAGAGACGCCAAAGAGCCCGACCGGTGACCGTGGGCTCCAGCTGCGAGCCGCCACCGCCGCCCCGTGCCGGATATCCCCAAGCCTCAACGCGGGTCGGGTCGGCTCCCTGCGGCGAATTATGTGCGGGATTTCGGATACAGGACACTAGTAGCGGCCGGCGACATCGTAGCCTATGAAGGGCCCGTGAGCTTGTTCACCCAATATGCCCGGGCCACCCAAGAGCGACTGAGGCAGCGGCGCTCGCGTCCGACTCTGATTGAAGCGCACCTAGCCCGCCTGCCACCACCTGTGCGGCGCTATCTACGGCAGGCGAGAGTACTCGGGCGGCCTCGAGTGCACCACTTCAAAGCGAGCTGGCATGGACGGATTCGCGCTGGTGCTAACCATCCATGGATGGAGTTCACGGCGGAGCAGCATAATTGGCCGAACGAGCCCGCCCGCTTCTTCTTCATGAAGGCCAAACGCAGCGGCGTGCCGGTCGATGTGTATCACGCGTTTGCCGGCGGGACGGCCAGTATGCGCGTGCGGCTGCTGTCGCTTTTTCCGCTAGTCGACGCACGCGGCCCCGAGATGACTCGCGCGGAAACCGTCACGCTGTTCAATGACATATGCTTGCTGGCCCCAGCCGAGCTTGTCGACCCGGAGATCCACTGGCAGCCCATGGACAACCGTTCGGCGCGGGGGCACTACACGGTCGGTTCGAACACGGTCAGCGCCGTGCTGTGTTTCGGTGAGACCGGGGAGCTCGTCGACTTTGTCTCGGACGATCGCCTCGCCGCTTCACGTGACGGCAAACACTTCGTCCAGCAGCGCTGGTCGACCCCGGTCGGGCGGTACAGGAGCTTCGGTCCCGTGCGCGTGCCCAGCCGAGGTGAAGGGCGTTGGCATCCGCCCGAGGGCGAATACGCCTGCCTGGAAATCGAGTTGATCGATCTCCAGATCAATCCAGGCGTTCATGGTGCAGACAGATGAACGATAGCGACTTCCTCCATCGTCGATTGCCCGTCGTGAACAAATGCGTGCACCGACTGGGGCCCTCTCGCGGGACCGAGGCGGAGGGCCGAGACCGAGCTCACGGCGTGCGCTCCCGCGGTGCCAAACCGAGTGCCTTGTAGCCCCGGGCCCGACTGCGCAAGCAGCACCTGGCGCACCGGGGCATACGCTCCCGTGGGGCCCAAGGCGTTGAGGCAACGAATGGAATGGTTCAGGCGCAATTATCTGTCCATCGACCCACGTACTCTGGGTTTCGCTCGCATCGCGCTCGCTCTGCTGCTGCTCGCCGATCTGGGTCAGCGCATCGGATCCGTCGAACTCTGGTACAGCAACTCGGGACTTCTTCCCAATCACACGGGCCTGTGGCAACCGACCCGCCACCGCAACTTCTCCCTCTTCTGGACCTGCTCGCACTGGCCAGAAGCCCTTGTGCTGATGCTCCTGATCGGCATCGTTTACCTTGGCTTGCTCGTTGGCTATCGAACCCGATGGTGTCAGGTGCTAACCCTGCTGGCGCTGGTCAGCCTTCAGAGTCGGGTCGATCTGCTCACGGCCGGTGAAGGTTACGCGCTGTCTAACCTGGTGTGCTGGACCGTGTTTCTGCCGCTCGGACGTCGTTTTTCGGTGGATGCAGTTCTTGCGGATTTGAGGCTTCGCAGCGACCTCGACGATGAGCATCTTGCCGGAGCCCGCCAGCCTGCACGTGATGTGGGGCCCGTGGTCTCCCTCGCTGTGCTGGCTGTGCTTGTTCAGCTGGCGGTGCTCTACTTTTTTAACGCGGTAACCAAGGACGGCCCCACCTGGATGGAGGGCACAGCGGTCTACTACTTTTGGCAGCAGGAACGGATCCTCACCGTCCTCGGATTGTGGGCGCGCGAGCACGCACCGCTGGAGCTGTCGTACGTTCTCACGTACGGTACGTTATTGGCGGAGGCGGCTTTGCCCTGGCTGATCCTGGTTCCCTTCGGACGACCCTGGACCAGGCGGATCGCGATCGCGCTGATCTGCGGCCTACACATCAGCATCGCCTTGCTCTCCAACCTGGGGGTCTTCTCCTACGTCATGATGGTCTACGCAACGCTGCTAGTCGGCAGCAAGGACTGGCAGGCCGTAGAACGTTGGGCTCGAAGCAGGCCCCGGCTGCAGGTGCTGTACGACGGGAGCAACAGGATGTGCTTCCAATTCAGCCGGCTAGTGGACCGTCTGGGTCTATCTGGATACGCCGCACAAGCGATAGCGTCTGCGGGACCTGCGCGTCAAGGATCGCGGGATGACGCGGCTCCCCTGCGGCAGCGGGTGCGTCGTTACGTCACGGTCGCGCGCGAGACCCTAGTGGCCTTGTTGGTCATCGTGGCCACGATGCAACTATGTCTCGAGGTGCGTGTGATCCCGCGTGTTTTCAAGCCCGACCCCATGCCTGAGTGGGCACAAGCAGTGGTCGGCTACACGCGCATGCAGCAAGGATGGCAACTGTTTGCTCCCGATGCCCCGCTGTCCGAGGCGTTCGTGTTGGTCGACGCGGTGACCAGCACCGGACGACATGTCGACCCGCTCGCGGAAGCTGGTGGCTATACTCCGACGCCGCAAGCACGCGCCATCCCGGTCCGGCCTGGCCTAGACACGTTCTGGATCGAATACCATCTGCGCATTCCCGTTTTCTGGCCCTATCACCAACCCCTCAAGGACTGGATCGCTCGCTACCATGAGCGCACCGGGCGAACCGAGGATCGCATCGTACGCTGGGAGGCATTCCTGCTGGAACACGACAGCCCGCGCCCCGGCGAGCTCAGACCCACCCGGCAGCGCTACCGCAAGTTCTTGGAGGATTCCCTTGAGGAGTAGCCTCTACAGAGGGCAAGATCATCGTTCGCTCTGATCCATTATGAGATCGGACTGGACAGGCCCCTGTCTTGGTTCAGCGTGAACGTGACTCCGGGAAGCGGTCTGACTGGAGTGCTAGGCGGCTATTGCGCGAGCCTCCTGACGTCGGCGTGCACGCTCGGCGCGTGCGGTTTCAAGTTTGCGATCACGGGCCTCGAAGATCTCGTTTTCGCGACCCGCGAGCTTGTCCGCTGGCGTGACGTATCCGATGGCGCTGTGTAGGCGGACGGTATTGTAGTGCTCGACGAGCTTGGCGGTGATGCGTCGAGCCTCGTCGATACTGGTGGGTAGAGTCTCCCGCAAGCCAGTTTTGAGCGTGCCGTTGAAGCGCTCGATTTTTCCGTTCGATTGCGGGTAGTAGGGGGAAGTGCGAACGTGGGTCATACCGGCGAGTCGGATGAACTCTTTGAAGTCGCGGGCAATAAACTGCGGTCCGTTGTCCGAGATGATGCGCGGCTTGGCGTCGGGGTAGTGCTCGCGGGCGCGTTGAACGATGGTCTCGACGTCGCTCTCGCTCATCGTCTCT
>JAKSBK010000009.1 GCA_022361155.1 Pseudomonadota bacterium | reverse complement strand
GCGGTCACTTGGGCGCTGAAGAAGCCGTTGTACGTGGTCGACGCTTCGAGAACGGCACGGTAGCCGATCAGATTGGACATCGAGCTCAGCACGTCCATCTTCTGGGCACGCGTGATTCGCGGAACGCTGTCGAGGGACAGCGTGTTTACGCCTTTGGCGGCAAGAATACGCAGCAACGAGTCATTGCGTTTGGGATAGATCAGGCTGATCAGCGTGGTACCACGCGCCAGCAGTCCGATCTCGGTCTCGCTGGGCGGGTTCACCTTGATCACGATCGAGGCGCTCTGGAGCAGCGCGCGCCGATCCGACTCGATCTCGGCGCCCGCCTCGCGATACGCGTCGTCGGAATGTCCGGAGCCTTCACCCGCCCCGGCCTCAACGGTCACGGTAAAGCCCAACTCCTTGTACTTCGCCACGTTCTCAGGAATGGCCGCCACCCGCTTCTCCTCGGGGATGCGCTCCTTTAGGACTGCTAGACGAGTCACGGGACCTCCACAGGCGCCGGACCATACAACAATGCCGCCCCAAACGTCGACTGGACTTGCAGCGTTTGTGATGATCTGGCAGCGACGAGGACCAGGCCGCCGGCGCGGGCCGATCGGGCTAGGCCTCCAGCCCCCACTTGGCCTTGTTCTCGGCTACTTGCTCCGGGGTCGGTGTGGGCTTTTCCTCGTGCTCGGCTACCGAGAAGTCGTCCTGGACATCCACCATGCGGGCGTTCAGCTCGATGTCTTCCTGAAGCAGCTCCGGCACGGCCTCGTCTTCGTAGATGGCTTCCCAGGGACACTCGGGCTCGCAGGCTGCACAATTAATGCACTCCTCGGGCTGGATGTAGAGCTGGTTGGGGAACGAGGCCTTGTCATCGCCGTCGTACTGGTAGATGCAGTCGACCGGGCAGACATCCACACAAGCCTGGTCGACACAGTCACGGCACAACCTCGTAATGACCCACGTCATGGCCACTGTCCTTTCCGCATGCGCTGCATGCATACCACCCGAGCCGCAGGCAGTCCCAGCGCAGGCCTTGCCCGCACGATGGATGCGGCGGAGCGTTGCGACGGGCCAGCACCTGAAGCTCGTCAACCCGACCGCCAGGCGTTGGGCGCGCCACGGACTCTGTGCAGCGCCGGGCTCCGATTGTCAATACTTCTGCGTCTCACGCGTGGGCCACAACCCCCGGTTGTGCCCAGCGCCTGGCCGGCGTGTCCAGCGAACCGACCGAGGACGTCGTTCGAGGCACTGGCGCCCTCGCGATGACCTGGGTACTCTGGAGACCCCTGCGAGGAAGCTCATGAATCAACTACGAGAACTGGCGGACGCACCGAAGCACATAGTGGTGATCTGCGGTGGAGCGGTGGCGGGCTCCGAGGCCGCCGCGTTGTGCGCCGCCCGGGGCGCGCTGGTCGTCGTGGTTGAGCAGAACCCGCGTCCCTTTGGCAAGATCGAGGACGGACTGCCGCGCTGGCACGAGAAGCTCCGCGACAAGGAGTACCAGCGAATTGGCGCCAACCTCACCCAGCCTGGTGTGCTGCTCATGCCGGAGACCCGGCTGGGGCGCGATATCGGGTGGCAGGAGCTGCTCGATCGCTGGCAGCCCAGCGCGGTCATTCTGGCCAACGGCGCCTGGCGCGATCGCCCGGTTCCGGTCGAGGGTATCGATCAGTATGTCGATCGCGGGCTCGTGTACCAGAACCCCTTTGTGTATTGGTTTAACCACTACCACGAAAAGGGCTACTCGGGACCGCGCTACGAGGCCTTGGACGAGACCATGGTGCTCGGTGGTGGTCTCGCCTCGATCGACGTGGTGAAGATCATCAACCTGGAGCTGTACGCGGCCGCGCTGCGCAAGCGAGGCATCGACATCTCGGTGGTCGAGCTGGAACACCGGGGTATCGACCGGATTGTTGCCAGGCACGGACTCAAGGCCGAGGAGCTAGGGGTCAAGGGCTGCACGCTCTACTATCGCAGGCGCAAGAAGGACATGCCGCTCGCCAGCCCGCCCCCGAATGCCACGCCGGAGCAGCTGCGCAAGACCGAAACCGTGCGTACCAAGGTCATGGACAACTGCATCAAGAAGTACCTGGTGCGACTCGAGGAGTGCCACGCGCCCGTCGGCGCCGTCATCGAGAACGACCGCCTGGTCGGGATTCGTTTCAGGCGCACCGAGATGCGCGATGGGAGGCTTGTGCAGCTTGACGGCACCGACTACGACGTGCGCGCACCGCTGGTGATCAGCTCGATCGGGAGCGTACCCGAACCTCTTCCGGGCATCCCAACCAAGGGAGAGCTCTACGACTACACCAACTGGGACACGGGCGAGCTCAGAGGCCTTTCGGGTGTCTTCGGCCTCGGCAACGTGCTCACAGGCAAGGGCAACATCAAGGAGAGCCGCGTCAACGCCAAGGAGGTAGGCGAGCAGATCGTGTCGGGCTACCTTGGGCTGGACAGCTCGGAGGCTTCCACGGCAGCCATGAGCGACGAGGTTCATGCCGCGGCGCGTGCGGCGGCCGAGCCGCTCGCGGAAAAGGCCCTGAGCGGCAAGGCCGCGCCTGCGAGCGCGGTCGCTCGAGTGCTCGAAAACGTAGAGCGGCGCTGGCAGCAGGTTGGCTACGACGGGGACTACCGGGCTTGGCTCGAGCGCCATCCGGCCTGAGCATCAATCCGTCAACACCTAAGCTAGCGTGGCGCTGAGCTTGATTTCCGTGCCCGCGTAGAGCCTCGAAATCGGACACTTCTCCTTGGCGGCTTGGGCCAGCTCGACGAACTTGTCCTGGTCGAGCCCCGGCACCTTGGCGTTGCACACCAATTCGATCGAGGTGATCTTGGGGCCACCGTCGTCGCCGAGGTGGACCGTGGCCTTGGTTTCCACACTCTCGGGCGTGAGGCTCTCCTTGCTGATGAGGGCCGACAGGAACATGGAGTAGCAGCCCGCGTGGGCCGCGCCTACCATCTCCTCTGGGTTGGTACCGCCGCCCTGCTCGAAACGCGAGGCAAACGTGAAGGGGCCCTCGTAAGCGGTGCCTACCTTGAGCAAGCCCCTGCCTTCTTTCAGGGTTCCGTTCCAAGTCGCTGATGATGTTCGGACTGCCATTTCGTGATCTCCTTAGCTTCCCGCGAAGCGACCGTAGCACCCATCGAGGCCGCGTGTCGATCGCTACCCCTAACCTAGTGCCCGTCCCGAAACTCACTCCCGTCGCCTGGCTTGCGGCGCGGGGCCGTCTGCCGCGTCGTCTCACGCTCGACCCTGCTCGATTCCAACCGCATGCGCTGCATTTCCTCGGTTCGCCGACACGCCATCCGACCCCGCGGCGCTGCGCCATGCTCGGTCCGGAGT
>JAKSBK010000008.1 GCA_022361155.1 Pseudomonadota bacterium | reverse complement strand
TGTTGCGTGAGCTGCTCAAGCCATGCGAGGAGCAAGGGCGCGGCGTCCGGAGCCCTGGCGAGTTTGGCCTTGCCGGCTGCCCGGCCCTCCCGTAATGACATGCGGTGCCGGCGAATATGCGGTGCCAGCGAATAATGGTGGGACAATGGACATAGAGGAACGGCTGACGGCTTTCGCCATGCTCGGCGCTGAGTGGGTCCTGTGGCTGCTCGTCGCCCTGTCGGTGTTTGGAATCGCGGTCATGCTGGAACGTACGTACTACATGCTTGCGTCTCGCGACGACATCGACGAGCTTCGCCATGAAGTGCGCTCCCGGCTCGACAGGAAAGATCTCGAGGCAGCCCGCCGGCGCCTGGCGCAGTCGAGGTCCTTCGAGGCAAGGGTCGCAAGCGTCGCGCTCGATGCGGCCGCGGATGGCGTTGATGCTGCGCGCGAGCGGCTGGGCGGCGAGGCGAAGCTCGCCCGACTCCGAATGGAGCGCAACCTCGCGTTTCTCGGAACCGTTGGCAACAACGCGCCGTTCGTGGGTCTGCTGGGCACCGTGATCGGCGTCATCCGAGCCTTCCACTCGCTCAATGAAAGCGCCGGCCAGGTTACCGCGGGCTTGATGGCTGACGTGGGCGAAGCACTCGTGGCCACGGCGATCGGCATACTCGTGGCGTTGCCTGCAGTGGCGGCATTCAACGCTTTCCAGCGGGCCATCAAAGCCCGACTTGGTCGAGCCGACGCGCTCGCGAGCGACATCCTGGCTTATCTCGTGGCCAACCCGAGCTCGGCCGAGCGGCAGCCCGCGGAATAGCCATGGCAGCAGATGCATCGAGCGCCGAGGATGACGAGCTGATCACCGCCATCAATGTCACTCCACTGGTCGACGTGGTTCTGGTTCTGCTCATCATCTTGATGGTGACCGCCAGCTATCTCGTGAAGCAGGCGATCAATGTGGAGTTGCCCAAGGCCGCCACCGGAGAGGCAACCGACGCGAGCCTGTCCATCTCCTTGGACAAAGACGGAAAGACCTACCTTGACGGAAACGCCGTCGACGTCGCCGAGCTGCCCCGGCGATTCAAGCAGGCAAAACGCGTGAACCCCAATGTCAAGGCGATCATCTCGGCTGACGGCCGTGTTCGGCACGCGCACGTCGTCCATGTCATCGACCTGCTGCGTCGCGAGCACATCAACAGGTTCGCGATCAATACGAGCCCCCTCGAGCTCGAGCACTAGCCTTCCGCAGGGAGCAGGGACCGCGAACGGGTGCCTCGCAATGGTAACGACGGAGCTTTCGGCACGTTCATCACCCTGGCAGCGAGCGTTGGGGCGCACCTGGGTGCGCTTGTTCTTCTCGGGACGGTAGGTGCACCGGATCCGCTGGACCCGACCCTGACACGTTTCGATGTGGTCGAAGTCGAGCGAGTGCCCGAGCCCGAGCCCGCCCCCCCGCAACCGCCACTGCCACCGGAGCCGGAGCCACCAGCGCCACCACCACGCCCCAGGCATCGGATCCGCAAGCCCGCCCCCAAGCCTCGTGCGGCGAAGCCTCCGGAGCCCCAGCTCCCGGAGCCGCCTCCAGCAGATGAGACCCCGTTGGACTTCACCGGCGTCACCTTGACCAGCGAGACCGGAAGCTCGAGCTGGTCCACAGCCGTGGGCAGCGGCGCGCCCATCACTCGGCCGGTGGGCGGGCCGGGCATGGTAACGGGCCGCAAGCGGTCCGGCGTGCGGCCGGGGGTGCCCTCGGCGCGAGGCGTACGTGTTGTTTCGGCCGAATCGGCGGCTCGGCAGCCCGTTCCGCCCTCGAATCTCAGCGAGCTGCTGCGCAGCAACTATCCCAAGCAGGCCCGGCTTCAGGGCATCGAGGGCGTTGCGGTAGTCCGGCTGCGCGTCATGCCCGACGGGCGGATCCGTAGAATCCGGCTGGTGCGCGAAAGCTCGCAGGGCTTTTTTGATGCCTGCAGGCGGACACTGGCTTCGGAGCGCTGGGCACCTCCCCTTGATAAGGACGGTAGGCCGGCGGCCATGGATCTGACGTTCAAGTGCAGGTTCGAGGTCGAGTTTTGACCAAGGGCCCCAAGCGTTGCCTTGAGCGCCCCAACGCGCGATACTCGCCCCGCTTGGTAACGTGGTGCGTGTGTGCGCCCGGTTGGCCGTTTGCGGAGGCTGAATGCGTCGCGTCTTGGGGTTGATCGCCTACTCTGCAGCGTGGCTATGCGGTGCGTCGGCCTTGGCGCAGATCTCCCTGGAGGAGTTCTCGACCAGCCGGTTCGTGCCGGCGCCGGGGCGTGGCAACTTCCTGTCCGTGGACGGTGCGAATGTCCGGGGTCACATGGTCTCGAGTGTTGGGTTGACGCTGGACTACGCGCACAAGCCCTTCGTGCTGTTCAGTGCCGACTGCGTGGGTGGAAACCTCAACAACTGTTCGGTAATAGAAACCAAAGCGAATCTGGTTGAGACCCAAGCCGTGGCCTATCTGACAGGTGCGCTCGCGATCGCGGAGCGCTTTCAGCTGGGCCTGGTCGTACCCGTGGGCTACTACTCGGGCGAGCGCTTCTCGTCGACCACGGCCGACGGCTTTGTGTTCATCCGGGGCGGTGACCATTGGGGTCCCGGCGACGCTCGCGTTACCGGAAAGGTGCAAATCGTGCGTCCGCCCGCGCGAGGAGGCCTGGGGGTCGCTGCAGCGGCTTTTGTCACGGCGCCCCTCAGTCGCACCGCCACCAAGAGCGGATCCTGTCAAGATCGAGTTTGCCCGCATTTGGGGGACCAACTGCCCACGGGAGGGGCCTACGCGATCGTGGCCTACGACCGGCCGCGCCTGCGCCTGGCGGGCAACGTGGGAGCGTTGCTTCGGGTGCCTCGCACGCTTCTGAGGACCACCGCGGGTCCTGCAGCGACCTACAGCTTTGCCGCCGCCATGGACCTGACGTCGCTTCTGCGGGTGCTTGTCGAGCTTAGCGGCAGCACCTCGCTCAAGCGAGAGCTGGACGAAAACCCTATGGAGCTGCGCCTGGCCGGTCAGCTTCGACAAAGCGATTTCCTGTTCACTCTCGGTGCGGGAGCCGGACTGATCGCGGGCGTTGGAGTGCCTGTGGTGCGGGGCCTTGCCGGGGCCGCCTGGCGCCCGCTCGCAGAAGATGCGGATGGCGACGGTGTGCGCGACCTGAGCGACACGTGTCCGAATGAGAAGGAGGATCTGGATGGCTATCTAGACGATGACGGCTGTCCGGACCTCGACAACGACGGAGACGGGCTGAACGACCCCCGCGATCGTTGTCCTGACGAGCCCGAAGACGCCGACGGACACGAGGATGAGGATGGGTGCCCCGACGACGACAACGACGGAGACGGGGTCGAAGACGGCTACGATGCTTGTCCCAACGAGCCCGAAGACATGGACAAGGATCGAGACGGCGACGGCTGCCCCGACCACGATGCGGACCGAGACGGTGTGCCTGACGATCAGGACAAGTGCCCCGACCAGCCGGAAGACACGGACGGTTACGGCGACGAGGACGGCTGTCCCGAAGAAGATTTCGACGGCGACCACATTCCAGACGACAAGGATTACTGCCCCGACCAGGCCGAGGATTGGGATGTTTTCGAGGACGATGACGGTTGCCCCGAAATGGGAGGCGACCCCATCGTTGCCACACAGCCGTCCACCAGCGTCCCTTCCCCAGCCGGCCCCAGCCCAGAGCAAACGACGTCTGCCCCGGGCAAGGCGACGCCCGCTCAGCCGTCCAGCACCCCTACCCCACGCCCAGCGCCAGCACCACCAACCGGCCCCAAGCCCTAGTACCTCGCCACAGGAATCCTGATCGTTTGGCCCCAGCCCTGGCGCCCGCTGGCGGCGTTGAACCTCCTCGAATAGGCGCTGCACTTCGCAGCTCGGATACCGAGGCCGATGCGGTGGCGGAGGGCCGATCGCGAGGCGGAGTGTCTTGGGGCTGGGTCCCTGTCCTGAGCGCCATCTAATGTCGGGGTTCGTCCTCGCCCTCGTCGTCGGCGTCGCTCGCGCGCCATGGCACATCTTCGTTGTCCTCGATCACTGACGGGCGTTCGGCCTCGGGATCTTCCTCTTCAGTCCCGCCAGCTAGCGAATCGGAGGTCGGCTCCCGGTCGAGCTCGACGGTGTCTTTGACCGAAGCGTCGGGCTCGCCAACACTCTCGTCGCTCTCGATATCGGCTTCGCTAAGCACCATGGTGTCCTCGGCCTCGGGTGTCTCCGCGGCCGTATCCGGTTGCGACGCAACCTCGGGGACGCCGGCCACCGCCTCGCCGTCCCCAGCGGGCGTCCGCATCGCAACGAGGGCTGCGGCGCCGTCGCGCGACGACTGAGGGGATCGGGCGTTGTTGCTTCGTGCCCGCCTCTCCGCAAGCACGATGATACTCGAGGACGCCGACCCCAGAAACACGCCTCGCGTCGCAGCGTGGCCGCTCAGCTCAACTACCCGAAAGCCGGCTTTGTGAACGAGCTGCCCCAGCTCGTGCGCCGAAAACACCCGCAGCGTGTACTCGTGTTCGCGTTGCGTGCCGTCTCGACGCATGCGAGTCCGTTTTACGTGCAACCGTGACGTCAGGTACTTGAGGTCGCTCTCCTCCATGCAGACGGAGTCGCCGGCCTCGAACCAGCACAGATCCGGCTGGCGGGCCAGCAGGTAGTCCCTGTTGACAACCTGCATCAGCAGTCGACCTCCGGGTCTCAGCGCTCGGTACATGCTGCCGAGGACCGCCCGGTTGCCCTGGTCATCGTACAAGCCGAACGACGTACCCCAACACAGCAGCCCGTCGAAGCGTTGTTCGAACCCGATCTCGCGGACATCCGCATGCACCAGCTGCGCGAGCACGTTGCGCTCCTGCGCGGTGTCCAGCGCGAAACGCAGCATCGTGGCGGAGATGTCGATGCCGACCGCGGTGTAACCGCGTGCAGAAAGCTCCACGATGTGGTCGCCGCGCCCGCAGCCCACGTCCAAGAGGGTTGCTCCTTCCGCCAGCCCCATACAGCTTTCCACGAAATCGCACTCGCTTTCGATCCGCTTGGCGGACGCTCCGGGCATGAGATAAGACGATTCGCGGTCGAAGAACAGCTCCCACCACTGCTGGCTGCCTCGCAGCGGCTCGCTGGCCACGCCGCTCATCCGGAACCCCGCAAGCGGAATGGGCCGCGCACCCGACGCGGGCGTAGGAGGCGGTCGAGGACCGGCTGCTGACGCCGATCCGGTCGACGAGGGGGATCTGTGCAAGCTCGGGGCCGGTGTCGGGGGGGGCGCGCGCGTGGCAGGCTCCACAACCGCGCCTTCAGCCGGCGGCGCGCTCAGGTCCGGTGTGTCGACCGCAACGTCAAGCGGCTCATCCACATCCTCGAGAGCCTCGTCACCGCCGCCCTCGCTGGTAGGCCACTGCTCGCCTGCAGCCAGCGACTCAAGCGCCCCGCGATCCGCGACGGAGGCCGCGGGGCCAGCGCCCACAGGATCGTCGGCCGTCGCAGCTGGTAGTGCAGGCGCGGCGCTCTCGACATCCACCAGCCGTTCCTGTTCTGCGGCCGCTTCCTCGTCGGCCAGGTCGTCCCACGGAGGCGGGGTGGCCGGCTCGGCTCGAGGCACCGAAGCGGCGACCCCCGCCGGAAGCGAGTGACGCCGCTCGGGTGGACCGTCCGGCACCGCGGTTGGATTTGGCACCGCGGTTGGATTTGGCACCGCGGTTGGATTTGGCACCGCGGTTGGATTTGGCACCGCGGTTGGATTTGGCACC
>JAKSBK010000007.1 GCA_022361155.1 Pseudomonadota bacterium | reverse complement strand
TTGGCCGTTATCGACCAGGCGATCAGCGATCTGTCCTCGGAGCGAGCCAATCTCGGCGCGGCGCAGAACCGGCTCAACGTCACCATCGCCAACCTCGGGAGCGCGCGCGAAAACCTCGCCGCCGCAAACTCGCGGATTCGAGATGTGGACGTGGCTTCCGAGACCGCGCAGCTGACTCGAAACACCATCCTGATGCAGGCGGGCGTGGCGGTCCTGGCGCAGGCCAACCAGATGCCGGCCATGGCGCTCTCGCTGCTCGCATAGCCATCGCATGGCCATCGCATAGCCATCGCATGGCCATCGCATAGCCATCGCATAGCGAAGCGTTGCTGTGCTCGGCCCCTGATACGGGGTCGAGCACGGCCCCCTACTTGGCATGCATCGACAGCTATAAGAAGACCCAGGAGCTGGTCTTCTATTCGTATGCGCCGACCGACGGCTGACCCGATCCAATCGGGCAGCCCGGGGCTACGTCAGCAGCGACAGGGCGAGATCCGGGTTTTGGTTGGCTTGAGCCAATACGGCGACTCCGGCTTGCAGAAGGATGTTGTTGCGGGTCATCGCCGCCGTTTCCTGCGCGATGTCCACGTCGCGGATACGGGAGTTGGCAGCCGCGAGGTTTTCGCGCGCGCTCCCGAGGTTGGCGATGGTGACGTTGAGCCGGTTCTGCGCCGCGCCGAGATTGGCTCGCTCCGAGGACAGATCGCTGATCGCCTGGTCGATAACGGCCAATGCGGACTGCGCCGAGGAGACGCTGGTCACGGCAATGTCATCGATGGTATCCGCTCCGGTGCTGGTCGCGCCGATCTGGTTGGCATGCATGTCGCTGATCGAGACCGTCAGGGTATCGTTGCTTGTCGCATTGATGCCGACCTGATAGTCGAGACCGGCCGAGGCGCTGCCATCCAGAAGGTTGATGCCGTTGAACTCCGTCACTTCCGCGATACGGTCGATTTCGTTCGAGAGCGCCTGGAACTCGTCGTCCAGAAACCCTCGTTCGGTCGTGCCCAGGGTGCCGTTGGCCGCCTGCACCGCCAGCTCGCGCATGCGCGTCATGATGCCGCTGACTTCGTTCAACGAACCTTCGGCCGTCTGAATCAGACTAACCGCGTCGTTGGCGTTTCGTTCGGCCTGGGCCAGGCTCCGAATCTGCGCCCGCAGGTTCTCGCTGATGGCGAGCCCGGCCGCGTCATCGGCTGCCGTGTTGATGCGCAGCCCCGTGCTGAGCCGCCCCAGGTTGCCCGCCAAGGCGGTTTGATTGTTGGCCACGTTTCGCTGTGCGCGAAGCGCACCGAGATTGGTGTTGATGGTCAGCGCCATGTCCCTGCTCCTTGGTTCCCGATAGAGTCGGTTGTCCGGGCCGACCCGGCGCAGTGCGCGTCAAGCACTCGATCGCAACTCACGCCAATCTCGCATTCGGACGCGGCAACCTTGAGCTTTAGGGCCTCTTAGCTAAATCTGCGACCGCGACATACCCTTTTTGGTTCGTTTCTTGCGTGGAAAGCCCTGGCAGCGGGGCACGATGCGGTGCAGGTCGTGCGCAAGGACTCACCAGCGCGCAAGTCGCCCCACGTTTGGACACAAGAATTGGGATTGGCGCTAAACCACTGCGAAAAAGCGGACGAGTGCTTTGGGAGACGCTGCAATAAGGCTGCTCCGGGCCGGCGAGGGCCGGGCGCGCTTTCCGAGCTAGCGCCAGCGAACAGAGAGGATTTGTGGAACTGCCAGCGATTAGTTTCTCGGGGCTAGCAACCGGAATCGACAGCGACAAGATGATCAAGCAGCTCGTGCAGATCGAGCAGCTGCCCATCCGTCGTCTGGAGGCGCGAAAGGCCGCCTACGACAAGCAGGCCAAGAAACTGACGGACGTCAAAAACAAGATGGACGCCCTCAAGGACGCCGCGGCCGCGCTCGACAGCGCTCGGGAGGTCCTGACGAGCAAGACCGTGGTCGCCGACGACAGCGTCGCGACGGCCAGCGCCGAGGGAGGCGCCTCGCTCGGCAAGTATACCCTGGCCACTACGACGCTCGCCAAAGAGGAGCGCACCTATTCGGACGGGTTCGCTTCCAAGACGCAGACGGGGCTTCTTGGCAGCGGTAGCTTCAGCATCACCATCGATGGAGACACGACCCAAATCGACGTAACAGCAAGCGACACGCTGGAAACCATAGCCTCCAAGATCAACGGTTCGGCCGCCGAGGTCACCGCCGGGATCATCTACGACGGCAGCAGCTACTATCTGCAGGTGCGCGGCAACGAGAGCGGCGCGGCCAATGCCATTACCTTCGTCGAAACCGGCACCACGCTGGGGTTCAATACGGCTGGCAACGAGAAACAGGCCGCCGCCGACGCGTCGTTCACCGTGGACGGCATCTCCATGAGCCGTTCCAGCAACGTGATCAGCGACGCCATCCCAGGTGTGACACTGACCCTGCTCGCCGAGGGCGCCAGCACTACGCTGGAAATCCAGCGCGATCCCGCTGCGCTGCAGAGTCTGCTCAACGATTTCATCAGTAAGTACAATGCCGTGCAGACCACGATCAACGGGGAGTTCGCGTTTCTTGGCGAGGCTCGTGGTCTGGACTCTCTGGCCGGCGATTCCACCCTTCGTGGCATCCAGGGCCGTCTTAGAACGATCGTCACCGGCGCGGTCTCAGGCCTCAGCGGGCCCTACTCCGCACTGTCGCAAATCGGCGTCGAGTCCAACACCGATGGAACCCTCAAGCTGAACGCGGATACGCTGGCCGAGGTGGTAGCCAACAATGCGGACGCGGTCGCCGACGTGTTGATCGACAACCTGGAAACGGGCAGCCAAGGAATCATGCCGCAGCTGCAAGCCGCCGTGACGGAGTTCGCCCGCTCTGGGGACGGAACCTTGGTCGCGCGTGTCATGGGTCTCGGAAACCGCAAAGACAGCGTCGATGAACAGATCGACCGCATGTCGCGTCGCGTCGATGATTTTGAAGCCCGGCTCACGGAACAGTTCGCTCAGCTCGAGCAGCTGGTCAGCGGACTGCAAGCGCAGAGCCAGCAAATGATGGCCATGCTGAGCTCGCTCTAGCCCCGGAGGAACCCATGTCGTTCGCGCTAAGCCAATATCGGACCGCCAATGTTCAAACGGCATCACCCGTGCAGATCGTGGTCAAGCTATACGACGGCGCCATCAGGTTCATGCGCCAGGCCGAGCAGGCCATTCGGGGCGACGACATGGCGACGAAGGGAGTTGCGCTGGGTCGAGCCCATGCCATCGTGAGCGAGCTTCAAGCCACGCTGGCCACGGACAAGGCTCCGGAGCTGTGCGAGAGCTTGGAGCGTCTCTACGAGTTCGTGTTGTTTCGGATCACCCAGTGCAATGCAACCTCGGACGTCACCCAGCTCGGACCCGCCATCAGCGTGATGGGAGAGCTCAGGCACGCCTGGGCGGAGCTTGCCAGCCAGGGGGCCAAGTGAGCCCGTGCCTGCGCGAGCTGCTGTCGCAGCTGGAAACCACCTGGCCCGACATCGAAGACGCCAACCCCGATCAGCTCGGCCGGACGCTGCAGCGGCGTCAACAGATCCTCACTTCCCTTCGCCAAACTGACACCTCGTCGCTGGACCAGGCGACGCGGGATCGCGTGCGCCACTGCCTCGCGTACGCCATGGAGCAGGACAAGCATCTGCTGAACGCGCTACAGCTGAGAATGGCCGAGCTTTCGGGCCACCTGAGCAGGCTGGTGGACGCGCGCAGCACGGTGCGCGGCTACGGCTCGACCGAGCCGCCAGCCCCGCATCTCGGCCGCTGGGTCGGGTAAGGGCCCTGGTACGCGCTTTGCGTCCCTGGTGCATGGGATGCACCGGAGACGCAGCACAGTGGTGGTCCAACCACGACCAGGTCGCGGCCCAGGGCCGAGCACAATGTGGGTCGTTGTCCTCGCTTCGCTGACCACGCTCTTTTGGACGAGCCCAACGCTGGCGCAACGTCTCAAAACCACGGGCACACTGGGAGTGGGCAGTGGGCTCAGTTGGGGCAACGCCGACGGCAACGCCACCGTCACCAAGCGCACCCCGCTCTTCCTTGAGATGGGAGTCCGCTTGGTCAACGACGAAAAGCCCAAGCTCGTATGGTCCGGCGCGCTGCGGGCGGAGATCGCGGGTCGTACGAGCGTCGCCGTGGTGCCGCGCGTAGAGCTCATGCGACCGGCAGGATCCCTCGTGCTGCACGCGAGCGCAGGCACACCGGTGTTCCTGGCGCCCTTCACGCTGGTCGGAGCCGAAACCGCCCTGGCGGGATCCATGGATTTCGGCGGCGCAAGCGTCTACGCGACGCTCATGCTGGACGCCTTTGTGTTCGGCACCGATCTGCCTCACAATTCGTCTCTGATCATGCTCAACCTCATGCTGGGCGCCTTTGTTGACCTGTAACAGCATCCCCAACGCTGCCAGGCCGAGACCCGGTGACGGTAACGCCTGCGGTGGCGAGGCACGCGCGATCCGGTTCGTCCTGATCCTCGCCTGCGTGCTCACGCAAGCCGGTTGCGATGCGGACCGTTGCCTGCGGCACAGCGACTGCCCGGCCTCGTTCATGTGCCAGGAGGGTCTGTGCCAGCTCAGGCCCGTCGAAGGCGACGCCGGGCCCGACAGCGCCATGCCGAGCGCGCTGGATGCGTCCACGGGACCATCAGCGCGAAGCGACGGCTCCATGCGAGACGCCGCTGCACCAGCAGCAGCGGATGCAGGCGGGGACGCTTCGAGCGCTCCAAGCTCGGACGGCGGAGCGGGTGATGCACAGGACGGCGCTCCCGGCTAGTTGGACCTAACGGCATCTCCAGGCGGCGCTGATGCGCCGCCCCGCTCGCACAGCGAGCGCTTGACCCGCAACGAAATCCCGGGTCAGTGATGATAGATCGCGGAAACCGTCACGGTGAGAAACTGGTCGAGCGCTCCACCCACGATGCGCTGGTGGTCGGGGCGCGGGTGGAAGGCAAAGAAATAGCGTCGATAGCTCAGGCCGAGACGCACGCTCATGTGCTCTAGAAGGGGCCTGCGAAGGCCGAGCAGGCCCTCCACGGCGGCTCCCGCGACATTCGGGAAGTAGTCGCTCGAGCCCAGATCGCCGACGTCGATCAGGTAAAGGTACGCGGCTTCGACATCGAGGGTCAGATCGTCGAGCAACCGCAAACGTGAATCGATGCCGCCGCGTACGAACTGGTAGGCCACGCTGGGTAGCTCGGGGGTGTAGGCGGCGCCACGCAGCGAGAACGCTTGGTAGCCGTAGTCCGCACGCAGCAGGAGATAGAGCCCCGATACAGGCAAGCGCAGCATCAGTCCCGAAAGCAGCTGGTACGCGCGGGTTGCGAAGTGACCATCGATCGCATCCTTGGTGGTAAGGCCGAGCGAGGAGCGACCGCCCGCGTGAACCCCCAGGCCAGCGAACAGGAAGTAGCGAACGGCCAGAGCCGCTCCGAGCCCCGGGCTCAGCGGCGGGTTGGCGTAAGCTCGCGGAACAGCGCGAAACGCGTCGGCGTAGGACAGAAAGCGCCAGAATGCGACGGCGCCGAAGCTGACCTCGAGCCGCTGCCCCGCGGAGCTCTCGAGCCGCGCCTGGCGCGCCTTTTCGTGCTTCGACATGCTCTTGCCGAAAACCCGCCTCAGCAGGCTCGGGTGTGCGCCGGATTCA
>JAKSBK010000006.1 GCA_022361155.1 Pseudomonadota bacterium | reverse complement strand
CTGATTGATGCAGGCTTGGGCCAGGTCGTTGTCTGGCAGAACGGTCACGAAGCGCGCATCCAGACCCAGCTGCGCGAGCGCCACGGCAACGTTGGCCTCCGCTCCCCCGAACTTGAGGTCCAGAGACGTGGCCTGCGTGAGGCGCGTGTAACCCGGCGGCGACAGCCGCAGCATGACCTCTCCGAACGTGACGATGGTGCTCATGGAATTGGTGCTCTCTTTGAGTTTCTTGCGGCCGTCAACGCGCCGACGCGGCGCTCCTCCACGCCCTAAACTTTGCCACAGCGTCGGGATGGCGCCAACGCTTTCAGGGCCGCTGCCTCGCTCGATTCGATCGATAGTACAATGGCGCCACGCCAGTGCCCGAAGCCGTGGCGTCCTTGTAAAAAAGTGTCAAGCTAGGCCCTAGGCCTCGCGCTCGAGCGTCAGTCGCGTGAACTCGAGCAGATCGTCGAGGTGCTTATCGATGATGGCCTGCACGATCTCGAGATCGAGCTTGCGGTAGTCATGGACCGCGATGTTGCGAAACCCCACCATCGACCGGAGCGAACGGGACAGTCGTGCATCCAGCACGCTTGCGGACTCCAACTTTTCGAAGGCCTCACGCGTCTCTTGCGGCACGCCCAACTTGTGCTTGCGCACCAGGTGCATGGCAAGGTCGATAGCTGCTTCGCAGGCCCGCTGAAGATTGAGAACGATGGAATCCTGGCGAGTGATGTTCGCGCGCAGATTGCTCGCGTCGCCGCGATACTCCTCGTTGATGCGCTTGATGCAGCGCTCGATACTCGCTGCCTTGTTGACCGCGACGTCATCCATATACGCTGCCGCGCTCGCGGATGTCTTCGATGATCGCCTTGCGCTCCTCGTTCAGTCGGGTGTAGTCGCTCAGAGCGATGGCCTCGAACAGCTCGCGCGCGTTTTGCTGCACGTCCGCAATCACCAGCCCGCGATCGATCACCTGCACGCGCATTACCGTGGAGGCCGAACGCAAGTCGACCAGATCCACGTCCCGTCTCAGCAGGCTCGCCAACTCTTCCTGCAGCCGCCAGCGGCGGGCAGCATTCAACGGCCTTTCGGCCAACAGCGCCAGGTCAACGTCGCTCCGAGGGCTGGCCTCGGCGCTTGCCTGTGAGCCAAAAAGGTAGACTGCCTGCAGGTCGGCGATCCGCTCACGAAGATACTGGGCAGCCGGATGCATGTATGTACTTAGGGCCCGCGGAAGAACAGGAGCAACATAGCCAGCGGTGGTCAGAACCGGCGAAACGGATCGGTTATTCATCCGCCAGCCCCTAGTATCCTGGACCTGCTACGCGACCGCAAGCTGGGCGTGAGCTTGCGAGGCGGCAATCGTGCTATGAACGTACCCTCTCCTTGCCCTAGCTCGCTCCTTTCCGAACCCCCCGTTTCTGCTCAGAGCCGATGCCAGAGCGAGCGCGCCCGCAGGCGCGGACCGAGGAATAGCAGAGCCATTTCGGACAGAACCTAGCTCGTAAACAGAGGTGTCCATGAATCTACTGCAGGCGGTCGGCTTCTTGACCACAGGATTCGTTTGTCTTGCTTGCGGCGCGGCCCACAGCGTCCAGAACAGGAGAGCACCCGTGAGTTCCATCCCGTCCCGGCCCCAACCCCCGCTTGCGCACAAGAAACCTCACGAGCTGACGACACACGGTCACACGCGCGTGGACGAATACTACTGGCTTCGAGACGACGAGCGTAAGGACCCGGAGGTCCTGGCCTACCTCAAAGCCGAAAACGACTACCTCAAGAAGGTCTTGGGCTCCACCGACGGGCTGCAGCAGGCGCTGTTCCAGGAGCTCAAGGGTCGCATCAAGCAAGACGACCGCGACGTGCCTACGCGCCGGCGCAACTACTGGTACTACTCTCGCTACGAGCAGGGCAAGGAGTACCCCATTTATTGCCGCCGCCATGGCTCCATGGAAGCACCGGAGCAGGTGATCCTCGACGCGAACGAGCTCGCGCGGGGCAAGACGTACTACGCGGCTGCGGGACTGACCGTTAGCGAGAACGAGCAGATTCTTGCCTACGCCGACGACACGGGCAGCCGACGTCTCTACACGCTCCGCTTCAAGGACCTGCGCACCGGCGAGCACTACCTGGACGCCATCCCAAACGTGTCGACCTCGCTGGCCTGGGCCGCGGACGACAGGACCATCTTCTACGTCAAGAAGGAACTCGGCACGCTGCGCACGCATCAGGTATGGCGTCATACGCTCGGCACGCCGCTCGACCAGGACGTGCTGGTTCACGACGAGCCGGACGAAGCTTTCTATCTGCGTGTGCGGCGCTCACGCTCGCGCGAGCTCGTCGTGATCGATCTCGACAGTACGCTGGTTACCGAGTCGCGAGTGCTCTCGGCCAACGACCCCCACGGAACGTTTCGCGCCGTGCTGGCGCGAGAGCCGAATCACGAGTACCAGATCGACCACATCGATGACGTCTTCTACATTCGAACGAACTGGAAGGCCAAGAACTTCCGCTTGATGAAGGTGAAGGTCGAACGCTCGTCCGACAAGAAGGCCTGGCGTGAGGTCATTCCGCATCGCAACGACGTGTTGCTGACCGACGTGCTCCCCTTCGCTGACTACCTCGTCGTGGGTGAGCGTCTCAACGCCTTGCGGCAGCTTCGCGTCGTGCCGCGAGGAACAACCAACAAAGACCACCCGGGCTATTACATCGAGTTCCCGGAGCAGGTCTATGTCGCCGCATCACATGACAATCCGAGTACGGACGTGCGGAGCTTGCGCTTCGCCTACAGTTCGCCGGTGACACCCGATTCGGTGTTTGAAATGGACATGGAAACGCGCGAACGCAAGCTGCTCAAGCAAGATGAAGTGCTTGGGGGGTTCGATCCGTCGAACTACGCTACCGAGCGCCTGTTCGTGTCCGCCCGCGACGGGACCCAGGTGCCCGTCTCGCTGGTCTATCCCGAGGGCTTCAAGCGGGATGGAAGCAGCCCGCTCTTCGTGTACGGATACGGTTCCTATGGGAGCTCGAGCGACCCCTATTTTCGCAGCGGCTGGCTGAGTCTGCTCGATCGTGGAATCGCGATCGCCATCGCTCACGTGCGAGGCGGTCAAGAGCTCGGACGCGGCTGGTACGAAGACGGCAAGATGTTCAGGAAGCTCAACACCTTCACGGACTTCATCGACGTCACCGAGCGTCTTGTGGAGCTCAAGTATGCCCATGGCAGCAAGGTCGTAGCCGAGGGTCAGAGTGCGGGAGGACTGTTGATCGGCGCGGTGGCCAACATGCGCCCCGAGCTCTATCTCGCCATGCACGCGGGAGTTCCCTTCGTGGACGTGGTCACCACCATGCTGGATGAGAGCATTCCGCTCACGACCAACGAATTCGACGAGTGGGGCGACCCGGCCAACAAGGATTCGTACGATTACATGCTGTCCTATTCGCCGTACGACAATGTCAAACGCCAGGATTACCCTCACCTGATCGTGACGACGGGCGTGCACGATTCGCAGGTGCAGTATTGGGAGCCGGCGAAGTGGGTGGCCCGCTTGCGCACGCACAAAACCGATGACCATCTGCTGGTGCTCGACGTGGACCTCGAAAGCGGTCACGGCGGCGCTTCAGGGCGTTTCAAGCGTTTGCGGCGCCGCGCGCTGGTCTACGCGTTCTTCCTGCACCTGCTGGGGCTCGACCAACCGCAGGGATCCTGATGGGGCGTTCTTTCGGGGCGCAGGACGGGGTCGCGGCGTGGTCGTGCTCCGATGATAGCGCCAGGCGCTCCCGAGCGCGCGCACCTAAGGCGTGCCGGTGTTGATCCTTTGACCGCGCATGCAAGCCGTGCCATGAATCCGCCAAGCGATCTTCGCCGGCCGGGCGCTGCTGATCGGCATCGCGGCAGGTCGTGCGCGAGCCATGGCTAAGTAAGAGAAGGGGCAGGGCCGGGAGCGCGGGTGATCGGATCGGGTTCTATTCGCACCTCTTCCCACATGGTGCTAGGATGTAGCATGGGTTGCCCCTATTGCCGCCGGACGGCGTCACCCTTGGCCAGGTGGCTGCTCTTGGTAGGTCTAGCTGACGCTATGCTTAGGCTCCAAAGGTCGTTGGCTGTGTTCGTCCTGCAAGAAATATCCACGGCGTTCCCCGTGGTCGCGCCTTGCCAGCGGCGTCCGGCCCTCTGCGATTTGCACAGGTTAGCGTGCCACGGGCCCTCAGAGGCATAGGCAGGCCAGGGAGCACTGTGAGCGTGGCCCGGGAGCGCATGCCGCGGCGGGGCGACATCGTCGCCGGAAAGTACCTGGTCGGCGGTCTGTTGGGCTCGGGCGGAACCAGCAAGGTGTTTGCTGTCACCCATGTCCACACCCATCGGCGCATGGCCCTCAAGTACATGCTGCCAGCCTGGGCCGGACACACCGAAGTGACCGAGAGATTCCTGCGGGAGGCGCGCGCGATCGCCAGCATCGACCACTCCAACATCGTCAAGGTGTACGACGTAGGCAGGGACGGCGAGTCGGTCTACATGGTCATCGAGCGGCTGGAAGGACGGTCGCTGGCGGACGTCGTAGGCCGTGGCGCCCTCGACCCGGCCAAAGCAGTGCGTCTGATCTTGCCCGCCATACGCGCGGTCGCCTCGGCTCACCGCCATGAAATCGTCCACCGCGATCTGAAACCGGACAACCTGTTCTTGTGCGACGACCCGGAAGGGGGAGAGCCCATCATCAAGGTGCTGGATTTCGGGATTTGCCAAGTCTCGTTCGATGGCCAGGAAAAGAGCGACATACGCACCTCGGGCCCTCGGCCGCGCTTGACCCAACCCGGACACCTGCTCGGCACACCGGAGTTCATGTCCCCCGAGCAGGTAGCAGGCCGCATAGATATCGACCTTCGCTGCGATATCTACGCGCTCGGCGTCGTGCTCTACGAGGCGCTTACCGGGCAGTTGCCGTTCGACGGTGAGGACGTGACCGAGATCATCGGGCAGATCGCGCGCGGAAAACCCAGGCCGATCCGCCGCCTGCGACCCGAGGTGCCTCGCGGTCTGGAGCGGGTGGTCATGCGCGCTCTGGCGAAACAGCCCGAAGACCGCTGGCAGGACGCCGATGCCTTTGCTGACGCGCTGCTTCCCTTCGCGACACCGCCAAAGCGCACCCGCGCGGTTGCCTCGGCGCCCGGCCGTCGCGCGAGGCGCGTGGCGCCGGTCGTAGCTGGAGCCGTGTCGCTCGTGGCGGCAGCTGTCGTGGTCACCTGGAGCTTCGCCCCTGACTCGCCGTTGTGGGGAGGCGAGACAGCCGGGGCACCGGCCGCATCGGGCGCAGCGCACGATATCGAGGCTGACCCCGTTACCAGGGCGCCAGGCGCATCGAAGCAGCCAGCAAAGCGGCCGGCGTCCGGCAGTCCGCCCGCAGCGACCGAAGCACCCGAGACCGCGGTCGAAACCCCCGGGTCATCCGCAACCGTTGCACGCGTCCGGCCGGCTCCCATGCCAGAAGCGCCCGAACGAGCGACGAATCGGCTGGACGCCCACGAGCTCCGTGCCGAGGCAGCCTCGAAGCAACACGATCGCCGGTTGGAAACACGCGGGCCAACCGGTGCGGGGGTAACTCCGTCCGCGCGCGGGCCTGACCGGCCGCCGAGCGCGGCCCGGCCCAGTCGATCCCCTACATCAGGCAGCCGGCGACGAGCCGCGGCTTCGGCAAAGTCGCGCCGGCCGCGTAAGGGCGACGCCAGGGGCCGCCGCAGTGAGCGACGCCGGCGCCGGCAAGGTAAGCCAAGCCCGGACCATCGGAACCTGGCGATCGAGCACCCCGGCCAACGCAGGCTGCCTGCGGCAGCAACCGGACGGGCGCGTGCCGCATCGAGCAACACCCCAAGCGCAGAATCGGCCCGCACCCGGACAGCCACGGTCACCAAAAGGGAGCCGGTCGCCTCATCCAAGGTCGGCGGTGCCGCAGCGGTCATCCCCCCGAACCCGGGTCCCTTGCCGAAACCGCGGGATCGCTGGGTCCACTTCACGCGGCTGGCCGTGAGCGGACCCCTGTCGGCTTTTGTGGTGCGGGCCGGTCTGCTGCGCGCGCGCGCCGAGATCAGAGCCTGTTTCAAGGCGGCGCCGCATCAGGGCTCCCGGCCGGTAGAGGTCACCCTGGGTCTCAACCCGGGAGGCCATGTTGACCGAGTGATCGTGAAGGGTGCCAAGCGGATTGCACTCGGTCAGTGCGTGCGCCGTTCGTTGTTTGGCGTCGCTACATACCAGAAACCGCCGTCCGCAGTTACCGCGCGCTTCCGCGTCGAGTATCGCTAACCCTTGTACTCCATCATGCCACGCATCGCGTTGGTGGCCTCTTCGGCGATGTCATCCTGCTCGGCCAATTGCTCTGCGCAGTCCTCGCATACCTTGCGGCGGCGACCTTCCACCCGCACCACCACAAGCTCCTCTACGCTTTCGCCGCAGCTCTTACACTTCATGGGCACTCGCCTCCGCCCCGCAGTGTACCTCCGGAGAGGGACAAGGGTCAGGGGCCCCTAGCCCGCATCGGTCACCAGCCTCCGGCCCCATCGGCCGATCTACCCGCGCAAACAGCCGCGTCCTCGTCTCAGCGTCCTCAACATAGTGTCTACTATGCCTCCGGCGCTTCGACTGCGGATCGGCCGTTATCACCGGCACCTCGACCGATCGGGCTCGAAGTTGGTGACCGATGCGGGCTAGAAGCGATCGTGGAGGTCAAGCACCAAACCCTCGTGCAGGGGGCTGCCCAGCACGGGTCGGGTGATGCCAAGCGGCTCGAAGGTGCGCGACTCGGGCAATCTCAGCTCCGCCAGATTGGCCTCGGCCCAGTGGTTCAACGCTCGACCCTGAAGCCACGAGCCCGTCAACCCGGCGCTCAACATGGCCACGGCAAAACCGAGCTCTCGCAACGCTACCGGTAGCGGCGAGCGCATGACCGGCCGCGGCTCCGGCGACAGCCCGCGGGCGGCGGTACGCTCAGGAGACACGATCCATCGGGGCGTCTTGCCGTAGACGCCCTGAGGCGCAAAGCGGCGATAAGAACGCTGCCGGATTCGGGGCAGGAGCGGGATCACCACCGCTCCCTGTTCCGGGCGCGGTGCCTTGAGAATGGCGCGGATATCGCTATCTATCTGGGGGCGCTCGCCGGCGTGTTCGCCCTTCGGATCCACCTGCGCGTCTGGCCGCAGGCTGCACACCGAGGCGAGACTACTTGAATGGCTCATCATGATCGCAGATCCCTTTCCGGGCGCACACCGCGGCCGCTTGCCACCGTGAGCGGTGGCTGCCAGTTGGGGCGACCGCGCGCCGGCTGCCGCCTTGATTCGAACTACGGAGTGCCCTCATCGACATGTATACCATTGTCCCACATCAGCCACAAAAAAGCGGCTGCGGCCGGGTTCTCTGGCGCTCGGAGCGGAAGACCTGCAGAGCTGGGGACGTGCGGACTGCTGCTCGGCGCGCTGGTCGTCGCACCCGTGCCCGCGGCGCATGCCCAAACCGCTGTGCCGCCTGCCCAAGCCGCTGTGCCGCCTGCCCAAGCCGCTGTGCCGCCTGCCCAAGCCGCTGTGCCATCCGCCCAAACCGCTGTGCCGTCCCCCGTCGAAGCCGATGTGGCGCGCCGCCAGAGCTCGCTGCGGAAGCGTTCTGGCGGCGCTGCCATGGACTACCTCGGTGCGGGAGGCGCACCCCCAGTGGGCCACGCCGAGGAGCGGGCTTGCCTGTGCTCGGCACCCGGTTCGGGCGCCGGAGCTGGGTCCTGGCGCGGCTGGGCATGGCTCGCCGCGCTTGCCATGATCGGCCTGTTCAAGCGACCCAGACGCACTTCGTCTGGGTGTAGAGATCGATCGCGTGCTCGCCGAGCTCGCGGCCCCAGCCACTGTATTTGACGCCACCGAACGGGGCCGCACAGTCGAAGCCGTTCCAGCGGTTGATCCATACCACCCCGGCCTGTAGGCCCCTGGCCACGCGGTGGGCGCGGGACACGTCTTTCGTGAACACCGCAGCCACCAGCCCGTACATGCTCGCGTTGGCGATCTCGAGCGCCTGCTCCTCGTGCTGGAAGCCGAGCACCGACAGCACCGGCCCGAAGATCTCCTCGCTGGCCACGGTCATATCCGGCGTCACATCGTCGAACACGGTGGGCTGCACGAACAGGCCCTTGCCTCCCAGGGCCTGGCCTCCGGCGGCCACCCGTGCACCCTGCTGCTTGCCCAGCTCGAGGTAGCGTATGATCTTGTCGTATTGTTTGGAATTGGCGATGGCTCCCATCTCGGTGCCCGGATCCAGGGGATCGCCAACCCGCATCGTCGTTGCCATCTTGGCCAGCCTATCGACCAGCTGCTCCTTGATATCCCGGTGCGCAAGCAAGCGAGAGCTCGCGCTGCAGACCTCACCCTTGTTCGCGAAGATGCCCCAAAACGCGGCCTTGGCGGCCGCATCCAGATCCGCGTCCGGAAACACCACCAGCGGCGACTTGCCGCCGAGCTCGAGGCTCAGTTTCTTGAGGTTCGATTCGGCGCTGGCCTTGAGCAAGCTGCGTGCGGTCGCTACCGAGCCGGTGAAGGCCAACTTGTCGACGCCCATGTGACGGGCGATCGCCTCACCCGCCACCGGCCCGTCGCCCGGCAATACGTTGACGACGCCGTCCGGCACTCCCGCTTGCTTGCAGAGATCGGCCAGCCGCAGGGCGGTCAGCGGGGTCCATTCGCTCGGCTTGAGCAACACGCAGCAGCCGCACGCAAGCGCAGGGGCGACCTTCCAGCTGGCCATCAGCAGGGGATAGTTCCAGGGCACGATCTGGCCGCACACGCCGATGGGCTCGCGCAGGGTGTAGACCAAACTGGGCGCGTCGACATCCATCGTTTCGCCCCTCAGGCGGCGCACCGATCCCGCGTAGTAGCGAAAGCAGTCAGCTGCCGCGCCCGCGTCACCTCTGCCCTCGCTGAGGGTCTTGCCGTTGTTGAGGCTCTCGATCACACCGAGCTCATCGGCGTGCTCTTGGAGCAATTCGGCGATGCGCCACAACAGTTGCTCGCGCTTGCTGGGTGCGAGACCGCGCCAGTCGTCACGTTCGAAGGCCTCCCGGGCGGCAGCCACCGCCAGGTCCACGTCCTGTGCCTGCGCGGCGGCCACGCGCGCCAAAGGCTCCGATGTCGCAGGATTGACGATCTCCAACGTTGCTCCCGAAGCCGCCGGTACCTGCTTGCCAGCAACGAACAAGCCCTGCGGCTGCTGGTAGTGCACTCGCACGTCGTCGACCAGACTCATGGCTACCTCGCAATCGCGACACCTGCTCGAGACGTGTCGCCCTAGGGTCCGTCCAAGCATAACCGGTCGAGGCCGGCCGCGCAGGGTGGATGCGATGCCCGCGCGCCTACTGCTCCGTGGCCCGCAGCATCTCCGCGGCCGCCGCCAGCGTCTTGCGTGTCACACGAAGCCCACCGATCATGCGCGCGAGCTCCCCCTCCCTTTCCGCCTCGGCAAGGCGGCGGATGTGGCTGCGCGTGCGACCTGCCCGCACGTGCTTCGCCACCGAAAAGTGCGCGTCCGCGAAGGCCGCAATCTGCGCGAGGTGCGTCACGCAGATGACCTGATGGTGGGCCGACACCTCTTTGACTTTGCGGCCGATCACCTCCGCTACCGCACCCCCCACGCCGGCATCCACCTCATCGAACACATACACGCCGGCCGGGCCGAGGCCTGCCAGGGCGCGCTTGAGCGCGAGCATCGCGCGTGAGAGCTCTCCTCCGCTGGCGATCGTGCCGAATGCTCGAGGCACCTCGCCGCGGTTGGTGGCGATCAGAAACTCGACCTGGTCGATGCCGGTCGGAAGCAGTCTTGCGCCCAGAAGGTTGAGCTCTCCCTCCTTGCCTGCGGGCTGAGCCACCTCGACCAAGATCTTGGCGTGGCCCATGCCGAGCGAAGCCAGCTCATCGCTCACGGTCTTCGCAAGCCTGGCCGCCACGCGCTTTCGATCCGCCGACAGCCTGCGGGCCGCGTCGCCAGCAGCGGCGACGGCGGCCTGCACTTCGGTGCTCAAGTCCTCGAGATCGTCGCTCGCACGCGCGAGCTGGCCGAGCTCCTCGACCGCTTGTTCGTGGTGCTCGAGCACCGCTTCGAGGCTGCCGCCATACTTGCGTTCCAGCCGCTCGAGCTGCTCGAGGCGCGCCTGCACCTCGGCGAGCCGTTCGGGTTGGGTCTCTATGCTCCTGGCATAGTGGCCGACATCGCGCGCCGCTTCCTCGACCTGGGTCTGCAGCGAAGTGAGCTGCCCCGCCAGCTCGGCGAGTCCGACGTCGAGCCTGGCCGCCTGTTCGAGCTTGTGCGCAGCCGATGCAAGCCGTTCGCAAGCGGCACCGTCTGCCGAGTAGAGAATCTCTTCGGCGCCGGCTGCAAGCAGACCGAGCTGCTCGGCATGTTGGCAGCGGTTGCGTTCCTCGCTGAGCCGCTGCGTCTCTCCCGGCTGCGGCTCGACCTGCTCGATCTCGCCAACTTGATAGCGCAGCAAGTCCTCACGCTCCATGCGCGATCGCACCGAGCTGCGTGTTTGCTCCAGGCGTTTGCTCGATTCGAGCAGCCGCTGGTAGGCCGCCGTCATGGCTTGGCTTTGGCTTGTCAGTTCACCGAAGGCGTCCAGAAACACCAAGTGGCGGCCGGAATCGACCAGCGTGTGGTGTTCGTGCTGCGAAGAGATGTCCGCCAGTCCTTGTGTGAGCCGTACGAGCTGGCTCGCGGGTACCAGGCGATCGTTCAGGTAGGCGCGACTGCGGCCCGTTTGCTGAATCACCCTTCGCACTACCAATTCATCCCCCGGTTCTCGGCAGCCAGCCTCGTCGAGGCGCTCGAGCGCCTGCGGGTCGTCCGCTATGTCGAACAGAGCCTCGATCTCGGCCGAGCTTGCGCCAGCTCGCACGACCTCGGCCCGTGCGCGCCCGCCCAAGACGAGCTTGAGCGCATCAACGAGAATCGATTTGCCAGCCCCGGTCTCGCCCGTGAGCACGTTCAACCCGGGTTCGAAACTGACTTCCAGTTCCTCGATGATCGCGAAGTTGTGGACCCGCAAACACAGAAGCATGGGGCTGCCGATAGCATGAGCAGCAGGGACTGTGGAGCCCGAATGGGGCATCCCCGGCCTGCGCCTGCCCGCACCAGCCGGGCCTTGACGGCCGAGCTACCTGGACTACGTAGATGGTACGGAGTCGAAAACCCGCGCGCCCCTGTCCGCTCGGACACCGAATTGCCAGTGTCCTGGATTCTTGATTAGGTGGAACTGCATACATGCGCTCGCGGCTCCTCATTGCGCTCCTGACGCTTCCAGCGCTTGCGATTGCCGCCTACAAGGTCGTCGCACTCGGCTACGGCGCGGACCTTCTGATCCCGGAAACGCTCTACACCGTCAACCTCACCATGACTGCGCAAGGTCGGGGCGAAGATCTCGTGCTGCGCGCCTTGCTGCCGGGCAGCGATGAGCGGCATCGGGCCGCACCACCCGAGCGATTCACTCCGGAAAGTGCATCAGCAGGCATCCCGATACCGGGCGCCTGCTCTCGGGTGTCTCGCTGCCCTATTGGGGGCGCACGCTCGAAATCGCTGAACGGCTGGGTCGGGTAAGCCCGCACAGACACCGCCGCTCACTGGCAGCTCAGCGCCGGTCTCGAAATCGAGCTGCACGAGGACACCCTGAGCTACTACAGCTACGTCGACGCCATGGCCAGGGCGGGCGTGGCGGTCACGCTTTAGCAACATGACGCTGCAAGAACGCACGAGTCTCGGCTCTTGACAACTACAAGGGCCGCGAGAAGCGAAGGGTGCACTTGGCGCCGGGCCTGCATGCTTGGGGTTTTGGGGTGCCTCCAACTCTCCGGGGCGGTTACGGGCTGTTTCCCGGGCGTCCCTTCCCGAGGCACGGCTGTCTTCGATTGGAATGCGGTTGCTACCAACTTGCCAAATAGACTAATGCAAGTCCACCATCTGCAGGTTGAAGCAGAACCTGTGCCGGCGGACGTGCTTCGCGTGGATGGCCAGCGTCACGTCGGCTCGCTTGCGTGCCTTGTTCGATTGGAGCTTCTCGATTAGCCAGCGGCGGCCGGTGTTGGGTCTGGCAGCGCCGCGGTGTATCCGCCTGCCGTCGACTCGGACGCTGAAATCAAACGATTCCCGAGGGCCGATCTCGGACGCGTGTGGAACGCCGTAGTAGCCCACCAGTGCCTCGCCTCGGGGAACGTCGCGGAAGCTGATTTCCAGTGTCCCTCCGCTGTCGGGGGTGGCCCGAACGCAGCGCACCATGGTGTATTCCTCGATGGTGGCGGGCTCGGAAGCGACGTACTGGCCGGGCAAGAAGGTGCCGCGTCGATTCGGGCACAGGAACTGGTCCTTGTGCGCCTGGCAGCGACGCTTCCTCTTGCGGTGGCGCACCTGCGCCTCGGCGTGCGCCAGGCGTTCGACGAAATCGTAGCGCACCCGCCTTACCCGCTCGCGCTTGCCCGAAGGCGCGAGGTCGATAGCCGGCTGCCACAGCGCCAGCGCTACCCCGACCAACAGCAACGCGGCTGCCAGGCACAGCCCTGCCGCCAAGCGCGCGCGCGCCCAGGCAGGCTCGCAAAGGCGCTCGGCCTTCTCGGTGAGCCACGCAAGCGGCCTGCTCAGCCACGCAAACGAGCCTGGCCGCCGGTCGGCCAACCACAGGGCCAGGACCAAGAGCAAAGCCAGCCCCGAGAGCGCCGCGGCCAGATGGTCGACCCAATGACGCTCGAACACGAACCGGTAGCTGCCCGGCAGCAGCTCCGTGGTGATGAACGCGCTTGGCCGAGCCTTGTTGTCGAGCGAGCTCGCCATGATGCGGATGCGCTTGGCGTCGTGGTAGGCGCGCCAGCGCGGGAAGTACGAAACGTTCAAGCGCAGCATGCCGAACGCACCCCGGTGCGCGCGCAACACGATCTCTTCGTCGTCAAAGCGCAGCACGTCGACCCGACCACCACCCTGCAGGATTCGGAAGGGCTCCGGCCTCCAGCCTTTGAAGCGATAGAACCTCAGGGGCCCGAACTCGCGCAACAGCTCGAAATCGCTCGCCGGCAAGCGCCGCTGCGCGATGGCGTAGCGGACATTGACGCTTTCCAGGGTTTCGCGATCGTAGCCCCCGAGCTTGAACACGAAGTTGGAACAGGGGGTGAAACCTGTCTTGAAGATGGGCTTGTCGATTTGCGTCGCCAGATCCATCAAGCTGTGATCGTGCTTGTGGGCGGGGACGAGGGCGACGCGGTAGAACACATCCGATGGCAGGGCTTGGCGGGCCCAGCGCACCAGGGCACGACGCTCCCGGCCGTAGGGTCGCTGACTCGCGAGCTCGAGATGGCGTTCGACGTGCGTGCTCCAGTAGGCTTGCCCGAAGGCGAGCGCGATCGGGCTCAAAAGGACGGCTAGCACAAAGGCCGCCGCCATGTAGCGCGGCGCGGGCTGCGCCCGACTCGAGGTCCGCCTGGACACGGGCAGCTTCGCAAAGCCGGACTCTTGTGTCCCTTCCGGGGTCCCACGGGCGCCCGGATCCGCCTCGCTGCTCGCCGATCGTGGCCGCAGCCGTGGCAGGCCACGCGTGACTGCGACGACGAGGTAGGCCGCCGCCACGAACCAGAACGGTTTGACCATCGTGGACATGCGTACGAACTGCACCTTGAGCAAGGAGCTCGACAGCGCCGGCAAGTGAAACTCGTCCACGAACGTGCTGCCGAAGAGGACGGGAACGCACAGGGCGATCAGCGCCGTGAACAGCAGCAGCACGTCGCGGCTGCGCAGCATGAGGACAATTCCGAGCACACCGAACGCGAGCACCAAGCCGAGCGTGCCCTCGAAGACATCGAGCTGCATCAAATCGTAGCCAAGCTCGTGGGTGCTCTTCCACCACAGACCCATGGACGAGGCGAAGCGGCGGCTTGACAGGAAAGGCAGCAGCCAGGCGCTCGAAACGACCAGGGCCAGCAGGGTCCCAACGAGGACTCGCAGCAGCGCCGCGCCAACCCGAGCATGCGGGGAAAAAGCCGCCGCGACCCCTGCCAGCAGCACAACGAGAGGCAAAAGCAAGAGCTGCACGGGGTGCGCAAGCAACGCGAGCCCAAGGCACAGCCCGAAGCCCGCCACGGGGGCCAACCTGCGCCCGCTCACCAGCGCGGGCAGACGCGAGAGCCCCAGCAGGCCGAAAGCAAGCGAAAGGCTCTGGGGCCAAACACCGAAGTGGACCGCGTACGTCCAGCCGCCCTCGCGAAAGGCGGAGGTATCCGTCATGAACGCCAGCGCTGCGAGCAGACCTACGGCACGCCCAGCCGCTTCGGAGCCGTAGCGGTAAAGCGCGTAGCCCGTGAACAGATAAAAGAGCCAGATTCCGATCCCGTACGCCTGGCTCAGGCTCAGCGAGCCGAACCCCAGCCAGCGGACGGCGTTGATCCACAGGTCGCCGAGAAACGGGTACAGGTAGTTGACCGGGTAGCCCGCGAACCAGCGGTGCGTCCAACCGAGCACGCGACCTTCGTGCACGAGATGGCGCTCGAGCTGCCAGGCCTTGAAGTAATGGACGGGATGATCGTGAGAGATCGGGCGATCGCCGCCCGCGAGCTCGCCGAGCATCTGGATGCTGATGCACACCAGCAGCGCCAGCGAGCCGAGCTCGAGCATCGTCTTGAGCGGGACGATCTCGAGGGGACCCAGGTGGCGCGGCGCCAGCCACCAGGCGCGCAGCTCCGCATGCCGGGGCCGTGTGGACACCCACAACCCGGTAGCCAGCGCCACCAGTATTCCGCTGCCAAACCACCAGAGCGGAGCGGACAACGCGCACAGGAACGCGCCCAGCGCCGCAAGCACAACACCTGCCGCGGTCGAGCCGGCCGAACGCCGCGCGACCACCGGCCGGCTTCGTACTGCGTCCGGCGGCGCGGGCCGTCCTCCGGCTTCGCGTCGGCGCGTCAGGTTCGCCATGCAAAGGCCCTGTGCAGGCGCCGCTGCTCTCCCAACGAAAGCATGCCTGACCCGGCGCCACCGGCAGGCACGTGTGCCTTCGGGGTCGGCCGAGCCCTACCTGGTGCGCGCTCCCTGGTTGGAAAGCGTGAAGAACGCGGCACTGGCTTCGAGCCCCAGGTACTGGAGAGTGTCTTCAAGATGCTCCCGTCGATCCCGAGACCCTCGGAATCGTGGGCTCTCGGTCCGATGTCGAAAACACTCCCTAACACATCGCCGTCCCCGGCTGCCTGCCTCTTTCCCGGCCGAAGACAGGGCCGAACCCGGATCGGCTCGAGGGAGCCGATCCCTCCCGAGTGGGCACCGAGTCTGTAGCTCGTGCGTGCCCGGACCTCTGCGGCGACCAGTGTGGCATACTTCTCGCTTCAGGTAGCGTCATGCAGGCAAGAGCACAGCGGGATCGTGGGTGTTGGCCGGGTACGCACAGGCGGCAGCGGCAAGGTGCAGGGCGCAGCAGGGACGCAAAGCCTGCGTGCCAGGGGGCAAGTGTTGCCAGGGTCGCAACCGAGCGCGACACAGATGTCGGGGGGTTGGGGGTGGAGAATGGCCGCGGGGCCGCCCCGGGCAGACCGTTGGCTTGCGCTCGGCGCGGAGCCTGGATCCTGGGTGCGATCGCAGCGCTTGCTGCGGGTTGCGGTTCGTCCGAGGAGCGGGCCGGGGCGGCGCACGCGGATCCGCGTACGCCTGCACCGCGCCCGGGCCTCGGCGGGGGCTCCCCGACCGGCCCGCACGGAGCTCCTGGAGGGTTCGGCATTGGCGGTGCAGCGGGGATCCCACCGATGGCACCACGGCCGCCCGAGATCGAGCTGCCGACCAATTTCGAGCAGCCGCAAGCGGGCGAAAACCAGGTCTACGTGGCCAACCCGAAGAGCAACTTGGTGGCGGTCATCGATGCGCGCTCGCTGGCGATCGAAATCGTCGAGGCGGGCGACAAGCCGCGGGTGGTGCGCACCTTTGGCACTGGCGACCAGGCCATCGTGCTCAACGTGGCTTCCGACGACGCGACCGTTCTGCGTACCGAAAAGGGCCGCACGACCACACACACGCTGCCTGTGGTTGCCGGCTGCAACCGGATCGCGGTCAGCCCCACGGGGAGCCACGCGGTGCTGTACTTCGACATCCATGCCCGCAGGCCCGGTGATCCCACGGGCAGCTTTCAGGACCTCACGGTCGCAACCTTGGCGCCGGGTGCGGAGGAGGCGGTCAACGTCACCGTGGGCTTCCGGCCGCTCTCGGTGCATTTCAGCGACGACGGCTCGACCGCATTCGTGGTTACCGAAGACGGCATCTCGGAGCTGCCGCTCGGCTCGCTCAGGCAAGCCTCGATCGCACGCTTGATCCCGCTCGGGCCCGACACCGGCGCGTTTTCCAAAGACGTCTCGATAACGAACGACGGTCGCTACGCGATCGCTCGCCGCGAGCACGACAGTACGGTGCGGCTGGTCGAGCTGTCCTCGGGTGCGGTCACCTCGCTCGAGCTGAGTGAAGTCGCCGGAGCGCTCGGGCCCGCGCCGTCGCCTCCCGTCGCCCCGGACGCGGGCGCGGACGCCGCAAGCGACGCGCACGTCGATGCCGTGCAGGCGCTGGACGCCGAGCTCGATGCGCGCAGCGACGCTTGGCAACCGCTCGATGCAGGCCTGGACGCGACCGACGCGCCCAACTCGGCGCAGCGCAGGTCACGGACGCCCACGGCGAGGCAACCGGTGGCCGTGACCGATCTCGATTTGGCTCCGAGCGGTGAGTTCGCGCTGGCCGTCCTGAGCGATCCCCAGCTGCTGCTGCGGATTCCAATTCCGAGCGGGTTCAGCGACCCCGGTCTGGTGCGCAGCATCCCGCTCGCAGGCGACATCGTCGGCTCGGTTAGCATCACGCCCGACAACCATTCGGCGCTTGTGTACACGACAGCCTTTGCCGTGGAGCGTATCGGCCTCGTCGAGCTCAATCCGCTGGCCGACACCGTTCGCGGTGTCCGGCTTCGCAAGCCCATCAAGGGCGTGGCCATCGCACCCGACGCCCGAACGGCGCTCATCGTGCACACGCGCGACCCGGCCGATCCGAACGAGCCCGGCCTCACCCCGGACCAAGTCATCGATCGGTCGTTTGCCTACAGCCTGCTCAACATCGCGAGCGGTTTCGTCAAGCTGCAGGTGACTCAAGCCGATGTTGGGCCTTTCGCGGTCATGCCCGCGAACAGCCATCTTTTCGTGCTGATTCGCAACGATCTGCAGCACGTGCGTGAGGTTCAGCGCATCGCGCTCGAGAGCCTCCAGATTTCGACCACACGGCTTGGCAGCCCTCCCCTTTCGGTGGGTGCGGTGCCGGGCACGGAGCACGCGTTCGTGGGTCAGGAGCACCCCGAGGGACGCGTGACCTTCGTGCACTGGAACTCGGGTGAGGCGCAGACCGTAACGGGTTTCGAGCTCAACAGCCGGATACGCAAGTGAGGCCCATAAGATGACGTACGCTTTGCCTTTGCGCCCGCGCGCCCGGTGCCGTGTTGGGAGCTGGGTTGGGGTCGGGATGCTGTTGCTCGCCGGCTGCGGTGACCGCCCGCCTTTCTTCGACGAGCCTCAAGTGTTTCACGCCGAGGCCACGCTGCTCGGCACTCAGGTCGTGTTCATCAACCAAACCTCGCACGTGGCCCACCGCCTCGATCTCGCCGATCCACAGCCACGGACCGAGCGGGTCGATCTGCCGCTCGAGCCAAGGCTGAGCGTGCACCGCGCAACAAGCGCCGCGGATGCAACCGAGGAGCTCTTGGTCGTGTGTGCGGGCGGACCGGCCCGAGCCGGCTCGGCCCCCCTTCCGGCCGAGCTCGCGGTGCTGGGCGTCGAAGGAAACACGCCGCGAGCCCGCTACGAGATAGCAGCGCCGTTCGATGCCATCGAGCAGTCGCACGACGGGCGCTATGCCCTGCTCTACTTCCGCGGCGTCTCGGGTGGAGGCCAGCTGCTGTTCAATCGAAACGAGATAGCGATCGTCGACCTGCAACAGCAACCCTCCGAGGACAACCCGCACCGCCGCACGCTGCGCAGCTTCGGTGAAGCGCCGCGTCGCGTGGTCTTTTCGCCCGGGATGACGATCGCGGGCACCACGCGCACCTTGGCGGTGGTCTTGTTTGACTCCTACGTGACCTTGCTCGACCTCGAGACGCTGAGCGAGCACACGGTTCAGCTCACCACCGCAGGCAACCCCAGTCTCCCCGAACAGGTGCTGTTCGGCGTGGACGATGCGCGCATCTACGTGCGCGGCAATCAGTCGAACGACGCCTACGCCCTGCAGCTGCACGAGGACCCCGAGTCGGCCCGCGGAGACTTTCGCGTCTCCATCAACCAGGTTGGCGCCGGGCGTACCCCCAGCGACATGGGCCTGTACCGCTCGCCCGAGGGCGCCCAGCTGCTGGTGCTGTCGCCGGGCAGCAACGACCTGTGGGTGATCGATGCCGCATCGAGCCGCTCGACGCGCGTGGCCCTCGAGACGGCGGCGAGTCGATTGCTGATGCTCGACGACGGGCGCGACTCGGGCAAGCCCGAGGCGCTGCTCTACGGGAACGGAAGCGTTTGGCTGAGCTTCCTCAGCCTCCAACAGATCGAGTCCCGTAAAGGTCGCAACCTGGAAACCCTGCGGCTGGCCGCGCCGGTCGAGCGGGTGGTCCCGATGCTCGAGCGAGGCGTGGTGTTGCTCGTGCACCATTCGAGTCAGGGTCCGGCTCCGGCGCTTAGCCTGCTACGGGTGCAGGACCGGACGGTCGCGCCCATCGACGCGCACCTCGACTTGGCTCAGACGAGCTTCCACACCGACGAGGCGCGACTGTGGGTGGGAGCCAAGGGGCAGCGCCAGCTCGGTATGCTGGATCTCGACAGCTTTCACGCCCAGCAGGTCGAGCTCGATGCGAGCATCGCCCAGGTCTTGCTTTCCCCGGCCGCAGCCACCGTTGCGGTCGTACACAACACCTTTGGGGGTCACCTGACGTTGCTCGATCGCATGGAACCTGCTCGCGGCGAAGCGATCGCGCTGCGGGGCTTTCTGCTGGCAGACCTGTTGCGGGGTCCGGACACGGCGATCGAGCTGGACGCCAAGCGAGGCATGCCGTGAACCGATCAGACGAACCAGCATGCGTCCCCAAGCACCGGCTTGCGCGCGCGCTGGGCGCGGCGTGCTGCATGACGGCCGTCCTGCTGCACGCACCTGTTGCGCGCAGCCAGTCGACCTCTGGACCGAGCGCCGGACCAGAGCCAAGCCCTGGCGCGCGCACCGAGTCGAGCAATCCGCTTTCACTCGGCCTGGAAATCCAGGCCATCGAGATCGGGAGCCACGGATTCGATCTGTATTCCGACGACGATGTCTCCAGGAACGCCGGAGCCTTTGTGGGCTACGATGGGATGCGACCCACGACGCACAGTGTGCTCGCGGTCGAGCTCAGCTGGAAGCTCGCTGCCGACGAAGCGCAATTCCAGCGCCAGCAGCTGGCTCGCCTGCGCACACACACGTTCAGCGCGTCGCTTTCGCTGCGCCATCAAGTCGCCGCGTGGCTCTGGCCCGAGCTGCGGTTGGGTCTGGGCGCGAGCCTGCTCCGGATGCAGCTCGGCCGGCTCGGCGGCGACGCTCCGGTCTTGCCCCAGGGCCCTTTCGATCCCTCGCTGCCGGCTTCACGTTACAAGGACCAGGGCACTGCGTTGATAGCGATGCTCGGTCTGGGAGCCAGGCTCGAGACCCCTGCCGGGTGGCTCGGCCGGGCCGGCATCAGGTTCATGCGGCAGACCCGAGCGGGCCTGCTCTTCGAGGCGGGATTCTTGCTTTCCAGCTCTACCACGCTGCGCTTGCAGCCTGCGGATCTGGCCCCGGACGCGATCGTGCCGCGCACGGCCGAGCTCGGTTCGCTCTCCCGCTCGGGCCCGTACCTGAGGGGCTCGCTGTATGTGAGGCTGTGACGCCCTCGGAGGTCATAGTTGCGCTTTGGGAGGCGAGCGTCTATGTCGGGCAGCGTTGGCGACCCGCCCGGGTCCCCGCGGCGGAAGGATCGTGACTACGTCCTCGAAACAAGCGGCGCAGCAGAGACCTCGCGCTACCTGTTTCTATGCACAGTATCTGCTCGTTGCGTCGGCTGCTGTCCTGACCTGCAGCGGGCCCCTTGGAGCGCAGCAAACCGCCACGAACCCCGAGGCTGCCGCGGCGGCCGCCAAGAAAGAAGGAGCCCCGGCTCCCGGCTCGCCTGGCGCCCAGCCCGCGACGCCCGTGCCGAGCGGGGCCTGGTCCAGCAGCGGCTGCGACTCGACCAATGTGGTTCAGACAGCTCGCGTCTACGGTGACGGCCTCAAGGGCAACCCCAGGGTGGCCGCCGACGGGGTGCTCGCCGTAGAAAGCAGCTTCTGGTCGTCGCCGTCGGCCGTCGTGCTCAAAAAGGAGACGACCGGCCTGATGGTCGACTTTGGGCGCCCGCGCAATGTTGGCGCGGTGCTCGTCCAAGGAGACAACAACGACATCTACGAGATCCAGGGTTCGCTGGACGGGCAGAGCTACCAGACCCTGTGGACGGCCGTTGCCGTGTTTCCCGCTCAGGGCCTGCGCACGCGCTGGGGCCGGCTGCCGCGCGTGGAAACCGTCCGCTACCTGCGGGTCATGCCGCAAGGCGGCGACAAGTTCTACTCGGTGTCCGAGCTCCAGGCCTACTGCAACCAGCCGGCCAACTGGTCACCCGCGCTGACCTTTCCGCCCGAGAAGACCGGTTGGGCTGCCATCGACGACAGCGTCGTGGTGTTCCTCAAAGGGCTGACCGCCGGGCTCGGCGGCCTGCTGCTGTTGTGGACTTTCCTTTTGCACCGCCGCGGCCGCCCGCACTACCTCAAGAAGCTGCGCGACGGTTTGCTGGCAGGATTCGGCATCTTTTCCTTCTTGCTGTTCTGGAATCTGGGTCACTTCCACTACGACCACTACATTCACATCTGGGAGCACTACCACTACTACGTGGGCGCAAAGTACGCGCCCGAGCTCGGGTACTCGCGCCTGTACGAATGCACGACCGCCGCGGACATTGCCGACGGACACCTGCAGCGCGTCAAGGACCGCAAGATGCGCAACCTGGTCACCAACGAGCTCGGCAGCACCGAACACATCATCAAGGACCCCACGCTGTGCACGCGACACTTCAGCAAGGAGCGCTGGGAGGAGTTTCGCGCAGACATACGCAAGTTCCGCGGCTTCTTTCCGGCCGATCGCTGGGATCAGTCGCAAACCGACCACGGCTTCAACGCCACCCCGGTATGGACCATCGCCGGCCGGGCGCTTGCAGCGACCTTCCCGATCAAGAGCTGGAACACGATCATCGGTCTGGGCATCGTTGATTCCGTGCTGCTGATCGGCATGTGGGCGGCCGTGTGGTGGGCCTTTGGCTGGCGCAGCATGTGCGTGGCGTTGCTTTGGTGGGGTACGAATTTCCCCGCGCGCTACTTCTGGACCGGCGGCGCCTACCTGCGGATGGACTGGATAGCGTTCCTGGTGCTCGGGCTGTGCCTGCTGCGCAAGGACAAGATGTTCAGCGGCGGGCTCGCACTGACCTACGCGGCGCTGCTGCGGATCTTCCCCGGCTTCGTCGTCATCGCCATGATCCTCAAGGCCCTGATGTACATGGTGCGTGAGCGCCGGTGGGTCCTATCTTCGGAGCACAAACGCTTTGCCGCAGGCTGTTTGGTCGCGCTGGCGGCGCTCATGCCGCTTTCCGCAGTGGCCACGGGAAGCCTGAGCTCGTGGGTCGTGTTCGCGCAGAACAGCGCGAAGCACCTGGATACTCCGCTCACCAACAACATGGGCCTGAAGACGGCGATCGGGTTCGAGTTCGACAAACGTGCCATCGGCATGCGCAACGACGACTTGTCCGATCCGTTCGGCGATTGGAAAGAACGCAAGCGTGAGACCTACGCAGCGCGCAAGCCCCTGCTCCTTTTGCTGATCGCGAGCGTGCTGTTCATGGTGGCCATCGCGGTCGAGCGAGAAAAGGACTGGGTGGCGGCCTGCGTCGGTGCGGGCCTGATTCCGGTCATGGCGGAGCTCACCTGCTACTACTACGGTTTCCTGCTGGCGTACGGACTGCTCTGGAAGCGTCACAAACTACCGGCCATCGTGGCCTGTGCGATGTCCATGCTCACCTGCATGGCGCCCACGTTCTGGCCCTGGACCGACGATCATTTCACCGCGATGGGCATGATCGTCTCGTTCGGCATCTTTCTGGTCAGCTCGTACCTGGCCTATTCTGCGTACTCGGACCGGCGCACAGCATTGGGATTGGGCGGCACCAAGGAACAGGGAAGCGGCGCAGCCGTAGCTGCCGGGGGTGCGGCAAAGACGAGCGGCAGTCCGGAGCCGAGCCCCACCGCTGCAGCGCCGGCAGCGCCGGGCGAGGCCAGCGCAGGGTCGCCAGGCGCCGCGACGGTGGCGAGTGGAGCCGGCGAGCAGGCTTCCGGCGCGCCCCAAGCCGAAGCCCGTCAGACCGGAGCCGAGGCCAAGACCGAAGTCGGGGCCGAGACCGAAGTCGAGGCCAGGGACGCGCCGGTGAAGTCGAAGAGAGCCTCCGGCCACAAGAGCTCCAACGGGGGCAAGGGCCGCAAGTCGCGCCGCAAGAAGCACAAGAAGGGACGGCCAGCCTCGGCTAGCAATTAGATTCAGCTTTGGCCCGCCGATCGTCGAGACCCTGGCAAGCTACTCCAGGTCGAAAAGCACCTGGAACATATCGCGTCCCACCGCAGTCGAGCCGTCCAGCGAGTGGATGTCGGTTTGCGCCAGGTCCACCCGCGGCGCGAATACTTCTGCGTGAAAGCGTTCGACAAGGCTCCGGGCAAGCGCATCCGCATCGCTCTTGCCATCCGCGCGTACGCGAGCGCAGCCCAGCACGGCGCCGTGGGACGCGGCCAGGCACACCTGACCGCCGCTGCCATCGCCCTGCACGTGCACGGCGAGCCCGTTGTCCTCGCTGCGAAGTCGTGGGGACCGAGCCAGCAGCTCGGCCGCACGCTCGGCGAGCCCACCGCCCCGAACGACGAAGCGTGCCGGCAGGGCCAGCTCGAGCCTGCGAAACACGCCGGGATCGCTTTGGCACGCCCCGTCGTAGTAGCCGCGCGCCCTTTCGCTCAAACCCCGCTCCCAAGCGCTGTGTGCGGCCAGCGCCTGGGTACGGGCCCGCAGCAGCTTCTCGGCTCGAGGCAGGCCATCGAGTGCCTTGCTGGCAAGGTCGAGCGCTCGCTCGTGCTCGCCCATTTCGAGCGCTGCTTCGGCCAGGAAGGCGTCGTAGTAAGCGTTCGCCGGTGGACGCTTGTCTTGCTTTCGGGCCAAACGCAGCGCCTCGCTTGCCACTCCAGGACCCACGATGCGGATGATCTCACCCACCAGCCACGGCGGCGCCACCGCGCTCTTGGCGCTGCCGATCTGGAACGTGCCCACCAGGCGAGCGTTGTCCGACAGCAAGCGAGCCGCCAAGGCTCCCGAGCGCCAACCCTCGAAGCGCAGCCAAGCGGCCGTGAGCCAGGCGAGCGGCCGCTTGTACACGGGTTCTATCGACGCTGCCTCGAGCCGCAGGCTCGCTTGCATGCGCCTTGCCAGACGCCCCAGCAGCGCCACGATCACCCGGTCCTGGGCCGGATCGCGGCTGTTGTGGGCACGCCGGTCCGGTGCGACGAGCGCCTTGCTCGTGATGCGGGCAGCGGCGTCAGCGCGGCCCGCCAGGAGCAAGAAGGCCGCCAGAGCGCGACGCGACTCGTTGCGATCGGCATTGCGCGCATACGGAGGTCTGCGCGCGCGGTAGCGTGGAACCTCGCGCAGCGCCCCGAGGGCTTCCCCGAAGCGTCCTTCCCGGGTGTAGAGCTCAGCCAGCTCCATCCACGGGTTGCCGTAGTACGCAAGGCGCGCCTCGGTGGCTTCGCGGCTGGCGCGCTCGGCCTCATCGAGCCGGAACAGCGAGCGTGCCGCCTCGGCGAGGTTGGTAAGGTCAACCGCCGATGCCGGACCGAGGCCGTCTTGCGAGGCGTCCACGGCGCGCTTGCAGGCTTCGTAGCTGCTGCCGTCGTTGCCGGCCTCGAACTCGATGGCGCACAGCGCGTTGTAGGCCGTGCTGCGCTGGCTCTGGATGTCGGTCGCCAGCCCAAGGCGGGCCGATAGTCGTGCTTCCTCGAAGCGTCCGAGCTTCATGAGCGGCCAGGCGCGCTCGGCAATCATGTCCGGCTCATACAGGGAATTGTATTTGGCAATGTATTCGAGCTTCTTTGCGTGATGTTCCAGGTCACCGTGCGCCCACGCGAGCTCCCGCAGCAGCTGCGCGTGCCAGCGCCACGATGTATCGGCTCCCCCTCGATGGCCGAAACGCCGCTCGAACAGCTGTTCGGCCAGCTTTAGGTGGTACAGCGCTCTCGGGAAGTCCGCTTCGCCGTAATGGTGGACGAATCCCAGCACGAGATGGGCGACGAACGAGCGGGGCCGCTCCTTCAAGATGGCCTCCGCCTGCTCGCGAGCTTTGATGTGCCGGCGAGCTTCTACCAGTTTCCAGGCTGCGAGCTCCTCTTCGCTCGCGTCGAGCCCCGTGATGCGGGTCAGGGGCACCTTTTCGATCTGCGCGGCCACAGGCTGAGCCAAGAGACCCATGAGGGCGGCGCATAGTGGCAAGCGGGCTCCGCTCTTCACGTCGAGCTGCTCACGGGTTTCGGTCGTCCTCGAGGCTGGGTGCCGGAGCCGCGGGGGTCGCCGGGCGCCGCCTCAAGCTCAGCCTGGCGAGCGTTTCCATGACCGGACCGGCGTTGGATCGCACGACCTCGGCCTTGTCATCCACCCCTGGCACGCACTCCATGCGGTGCGCGAATACCCGCGGCGCCAGATGCTCCAGGTCTTCGGGCGCAACGTAGTCACGTCCGTTGACAAAAGCGCGCGCCTGCAGCGCCGGCATCAACAAGACCAGGGAGCGTGTGGACGCGCCCTGCAGCACGCGCGGATCATCCCTCAGGGCCCGCGCCAGGTCGACCAGCGCCTCGCGCACGGGCTGGGTCAGCGCCACGTGCTGGCGGATCAGAGCGCGTGCGGTGAGCAGCTCCTGGCGCGAGACACGAGGGCGCTCGGCAGCGAGCTCCAGGCTGGTCTTGGGGTAGTTGTCCAGCACCCTGAGCTCCGCCGTGCGCTCGAGGTGGGTCATTTCGATCTTGAAGAGGAAGCGATCGAGCTGCGGTACGGGCAAGGGATAGGTTCCCGCCACGTCGAGCGGGTTTTGGGTTGCAACGACGAAGAACAGCTCGTCGAGCTTGTAGGTGTGGTTGTCGACCGTCACCTGCTTTTCCGCCATGGCTTCGAGCATGGCGGCCTGCACCTTGGGCGAGGTTCGGTTGATCTCGTCCGCCAGCACGATGTGGGCGAAAATAGGGCCGCGCCTGAATGTAAAGGTGCTGCTGTCCGGTTCGAACACGGTCGCCCCCGTCACATCGCTCGGCAACAGGTCCGGGGTGAACTGGATGCGCCGGAAGGGCACGATCGGTGCGTCGATTGCGCCGATTGCGTCGGTCGCGTCGATTGCGTCGGTGGTGGTGTCGCTGAGCGAATCGCCCAGAGCCCTCGCGAGCGTGGTCTTGCCGGAGCCCGGATAGTCTTCAAGCAGCACGTGGCCGTCCGCCAACAGCGCCACCAGGACGAGCTCGATCACCTCGTCCCGGCCGATGACGGCTGTCCGCAGGCGTTCGGAGAGTCGTTGAACGACCCGCTGGGCGGCCTCGAAGCTCAGGTCGGGTGGGGCAACCGGTGCAGCTTGCGAATGCGTCATCGGCACATGTCCTTCAGCGGCGAGTCTTGGGGGCGGGCTTCATCAGCGACTTTGCAGCCATGACCACGGGATCAAGATACCAAGCATCCTACGCCACCACGGCACACTGCGACGCAGCTCGCTGCGCACCCGGTGAGCGCTGAGCTGCAGCTCGGAGGATTCGGGGTTTCTCCGGCTGCCGTACGCGGCTGCCAGGTGCCAGCGCGTGAGACCCGCGAACGACGGGCAGGTAGCCTCGATCCGGGTCGCGAAGCGCTCGCGCGATTCGCCTGCACGCCGCCTGAGCTGCAGCTCGGCAAGTCGGTCGAGCTCCGCACGGTACGCCACGCGCGCCATGGCGCCTGGCCCGGCGAAGCTCGGCGCAATGCGACGCCAGGTCTTGACGCCGTACAGCAGCGCCAGCGCGAGCACGAGTGCAACGAGCAGGAAGCGAGCCAGGGCGAGCGATGCTTCGCGGAGCGAGGCCAGGATGGGCTTGAAGCTGCGTTCTTCGCTCTGCAGCAGCGGTCGCTCGCCACGTGCCATCTGTCCGAGCAGGCGCTGCAAGTCGGGATCGGGCGGCTGCATCGCAGCATCCAGGCTGCGCTCCGGAAACACGTCGGCGATCACCCAGCCCGTACCTTCGAGGTAGAGCTCGGGCCAGGCATGGGAGTTTTCCCCGGAAAGCAGGATCGCAGAACCGCCCTGCCGCGAGGACTCGTCCACGACGTAGCCCGTGGCCACGCGGGCAGGCATGCCCAGGGCGCGCATCAGGTATGCCGAGGCATGGGCGAAGTGTACACAGTAGCCGGTCTTGTCTCCAAACAAGAAGTCGGCGGTGGGATCGGCCGCGCGGGCATGACGACTTCGCAGGCTGTAGACCCCCTGCTTGCTCAGGTACGACGCGATGGCGAGCGCCCGTACCATGGGATCGTGTCGCAGATGAGGGTCCACCCGATCGAGGATCTCGTGTGCCAGTGCCCCGTAGCGTGGGTCCTCCGGCAGACCGGTGTAATGGTCGAGGGCTTCTCCGGTGAGCTTCTCGCCTCCTGCTTCGCGTCCCAGCAGCGCAAAGGCGTCGCTGGTCAATACCGCCGAGGTCACCCTGTACGCGCGCCTGAAGCGCGTGGGATCGGGGTTGGGTGCGGGAGCCATCCGGATCGGCGACTCCAGACCGAAAGGCTGCATGTGGTCGGTAAGAAGCACCACGGTCGTGTCGAGGGTCGCTCGATCCCCTTCGGCGTTCGGTACCTCGGCCACGGTCGTGGGCTCGGCCGGAAAGCTCGCGGCGACGTCGGAGTCCAGGCCGTGTCGGGTTGCGCGCACCAGCCGGCGCCCGTTGAACTGGCTGAAGGCGCCTTGCCGGAAGTAGTACATGCCGTTCGGCGGCGAGTAATCGTCGTGCAGCAGCACCACCGCCACCGGAGTCTGGCGATTGGACTCGTGGTAGTTGTCCCGAAAATCGAGATCTCGCTGATTGCTGCCGCTGCGGTTGCGGTTGCGTCCTCCTCGTTCGTCGCCTTTGCTCGTCTTGTCGGGCTTTCCCCGCAGCCCCAAGGCATCTTGTTGCTTCTTTGCGAACAAGTTGAAGTGTTCGGTGCTGGTCGCAACAAACAGCACCAAGGCGCTGACGACCGCGATGTGCAAGCCCGCGCGCGCGATGCTGCGTTCGCTCAGGAGCACGAGCAGCATGACGGCCGCCGTCACGGCGCCGAGCCCGAGAAACACGAGCCCCGGATCGCCGCCCGCTTCGATGATCGGATCGGCGATCTCGAAGGGCCGGTTGATCGCTCCCCGCCGGTGGGCGGCGACCAGCTGCGCGAAGATCAACGCCACGCACGCGACTTCGAGCACTGCGATCGAGCGCCAGCGAGCCGCGGCGGCGCGCAGGCCCGTTGCGGCACACAGCGCACCCAGGCCGAACCCGATGCTCTCTCCGACCGCGAGCGCCGAAGTGGGCCCGAGCTTAGCGGCGAGCGTGGCGCTGCCCACGAGCGCCGCGCGCAGCACGAGCACGAGGCCGGATCCTGCCGCCGCAGCCGCCACGATGGCGTGCAGCCGCCAGCGCGAGCGTGCCAGCCGCAGGCCGAGCTCCGAGCCGGCTGCAGCGCCCAGCGCTGCCCCGAGAGCGACATAGGGCAGCGTCAGGGGCAGTGCAAAAGCGAGGCCCCCCAGCAGGTACACCACAAACCGCAGCACTCGGGTGAGGTTGCGCTCGTCTGCTTCCGAGGACCTGATGCGAGCGTTCACGCTCCCCCCGATACGCCCTGGCGCCCACCCTGATCGCGCAGGTGAAGCTCGCTGAGCTGGCGTCCCGAAACACGATCGTAGATGCTGACCTGGCAGCGCGTTTCGCCGAGCCTGCGCAGCACTTCGCGTAGCGGCGCCGCGGGGGTGTGGCCCGATGCTTGCGGCAACAAGAGCAGCCGTGCCACATGGGTTGGCTGGCTTGCCGAGGCGATGCCGTCCACGCCGACGACGAAGCGCACGGTGCGACCGGGCTTGCGCGAAGCCGCGACGGCCCGATCCAGCCACGACCCCGGCTGCGCGGGGACGAACACGACCGCGCTCACCGGGCCGCTGCGCTCGGCCTGGCGCAGGAACTCCTCGAGCCCCAGCGCACCTTGTTCGTGCAGGCCGCCCGAACGCATCAGGGTCGCCAGGGCGGCTTCGAGCCGGGTCACGGGAAAGGGGTCCTCGTCGCTACCGAAGACCCAATCTCGGCCAAGAAGGTTGCGCTCCAGGGCCATTCGCGCAACGGCGGCGCTCGCCTCGTCCAAAGGCCCCGCCACCAAGTAGCCCGCGGTGCGTTGAGCCTGAGCCAGGGCACGCTCGGGTTTGCGAATCATGAGCTTTCGCGTGCGCCCATAGGCCTTCCAGTGAATGAACCGCGCCGGATCCCCCGGGACGTAACGGTGCAGCTCGAGCCGGTCCCCGGACTCGACTCCCATGGGATGCGGCAGGTCGTCGCCACCACTGAGCGAGCGCAGCACCGGAGTACGCGCGAGCTTGCCCAGGTGGGGTAGGACATCGAGCGCCAGGCTGGCCTGCTGCCTGAGGCCGAGCGCGGCCAGCCCGAACACGTCGCTGACCACGATGCGTCGAACTGTCCGGCGAAACTGGCCCCTGCGCTGGAACCTCACCTGCTCTGCTCGGCGAGCGGCGCTCGTTTCCGGCTGCACTTCTACGCCTTCGGGCTCGAGCCATTGCCAGTCGAGGTGCAGGAGCGGCAGCCAGGTCAAGGCGGGCAGCTCGAAGCTCGTAGGCAGGCTCGCCGCGGTCTCGGCCAACAGCGGCTCGGCCTCGCTCGCCTCTTGCCGGCGCAGCCGCCACCTGAGTCCGAGCGCTCCCAGGGCCACGGCGGCCAAGCTCAGCGCGCCCAGTCCCAAGCCCGCATACCCGACCACCAACAGCACCATGTCGAGCTGCGCGTGGGCCATGACGCGAAGAACGAAGGCGGCGCCGGCCACAAACAGCAGGCCCAAGGGCGTCAGCGGAAACCAGTCGGCCCAGCGTGTCCACAGCGGCTTCGCCCGGCGCAGAGCGCCGAGGCGACGAGCGAGCGATCCCAGGAGCTTTGTTGGAAAGTTCTTGATCAACTGGAACGCAAGCGCGTGCCCGTGTGGGCCTCGCTGTGTTGCCAAACGGGCTGTTGCCTGACCTTGTCTTACACTAGACTGCATGAGGGCCAAGAGCTGTCCCCCGATCTATGCCGGCGGCTTCGGGCGCGCGTCCCGTACCTGCGGCTGTGCGGCCGTTGCAGGTACGTTGGCGCGCTCCTCGCGCAAAGGGGCAAGCCCGGGTGGCGGGGGCGCGAAGGTGGGATGAAATGAACGTCGCACGTTGGTCGATCGCATTGTCAAGCATAGCCTGGATTGGCTGCGGAGGCGCGGCGGGCACGTCGGGGCCCACAGCCAAGGCCAACCGGGCCGGCGCGGGACATGAGCGCATGGCAAACCGGAGCGGGGATGACGCGACCGCCCCTGGCCCCGTCGCTCCGGTGCAGCGACGGGGTGGCAAGCAGATGACGGTCGCCGTGGGTCGCGGCGGTGCCACGCTCGAGCTCGACAACGGGGCGAGGATCGTGATTCCCGCCGGCACCTTGCGGCAAGCGACCGACGTCGTGTTCATGCAGGCCAAGCCCACGACCGCCTTCTCGAACTACGACGACCAGACACCTCTTGGGCCCACCTTGCAGCTCAGTCCCGAGATGCAGGCGCCGGCGGGCAGCAAGATCGTGCTGTCGGTACCGCTCTCGCAGATGCCCGACGGGTACACCGGCAACGATGTCGAGGTCGCTCACGAAGAACTCGACGAACGGCAGCGGGCCTACGGCGATCAGAGCACCGTGACCCGCTGGCACTACGGTGACGCCGGCCTACGAGCGGGGCGGCTGTACGCCGAGTTCGACTACGTATCCGGCATGCGCCTGCAATTCGTGGCGTCGCGAGAGGACTACTACTAGAGCTGAGCGATCGCGTCGATCTCCACCCGTGCTCCCAAGGGCAGCGCCGCCACCGCCACGGTGGAGCGCGCTGGTGGCACCAACCCCTCGAAGTAACTGCCGTACACCTCGTTCACGGCCCGGAAGTCGTCCATGTTCGTGAGGTAGATCGTCGTCTTGAGCACCTGCCCGAGGGTGCAGCCGGCCGCCTCGAGCACGGCCAGCAGGTTTTTCATGACCTGGTGCGTCTGCTCCACGATGCCGCCATCGACAAGGGTGCCCGTCGCCGGATCGAGTGGAATCTGACCAGACGAGAACACCAGCTCCTGGGTTCGGATGGCGTGCGAGTAGGGACCCACAGCCTCGGGTGCCTGTCTAGCAACGATCTGCCGACGACGTTCCATCGCTTCACCTCGCTCTTGCGACCAACCCCTTACGGGCAGGTCGCAGGATAGCAGCAATGGACGGAGGGGCCCGTTTTCAGGGCCCCTCCTAAGGAACGTCAGGAGTGGACATGGAATCTCGAAGCAACCCGTGTGCCAGTCTTCGACTGTTGCCGCCAGCGTCAGCGGCGGAAGCCCGGCTCGAGATCCAGAGCTTCATCCAGCAGTAACCGCTCGAGCATACCTGGACGGACCCCTACCCGGTTGCCCGCAACGTCACCGCCAGGCCCCACAACAGCGTCAAGGGCTTGGCGGGCGTTCGTTTGCTGACGCCTGCTCGCATCGGAGCGCCGAATCCGTGAGAGCGTACACCGCGCCGCCTCGGGTCCCGAAGTACAGGGCGTTGTCCGGCCCCAGGGTCGGGGTCGAGTCGATCCTGCCTGCGGTGCGATATGTCCAGCGCAGCCGTCCGTGCGGGTCGAACGCGTATAGCTTGTGATCGTGCGCGCCCACGTAGATGCTTCCCCGCACGCCGACCACGGCCCCAGAACGGCTGCCCGCCTCGGTGGAGTACGCGAGCGGTAGTCGATGGTGCCAGCGTACGCGCCCCAGCCTGGCGTCCAGGCTCAGGATCGTGGCTCTGGGACCGAAGCTGCTCGCGATCACACCACCGTGAGCGTCCAGGGCAGGCCGGGCTCTCACGTGGCCGCCCAGGTTCGCGGCCCAGCGCAGGCGCCCGTCCGCTGACAGCGCATACAGCCGATCGTCATCCGATCCAACGTAGACGTTACCGTGCTGCCCGACCAGGGGCGCTGCGTCCACGTCGCCGCGGGTGCGGTAGCGCCAGCGTACGCGACCTGCGCGGTCCACGGCGTACAGGTGATCGTCCTGGCTGCCCGTGTAGATGGTTCCGTCGGGCCCCAGCGCTGGGCTCGAGTAGATCTTTGCCGGCACGCGCAAGCGCCACAGCTCGCGACCCTGGGCGCCGAGCGCGTACAGGCTGGCGCCTGCCGCGAAGTACAGTGTCCCGTCGGGCGCCTGGGCCGGGGTGGTGTCAGCCTCCCCGGCTGTCCGGAATCGCCAGCGCAGCTCGCCGGTCGCGCTGAAGGACCACAGGGCACGAGCGTCCGAGCCCACGAACACGTGCCCGTTCTTGCCCACCAGAGCCCCCGAGTAGACCTTGCCACCGAGAAACCGGCTCCAGCGCCGCTTCCCATGCCGGTCGAGAGCGTACAGGTAACCATCGTGCGATCCGACGTACACGGACCCGCCATCCGGGGACAGTGCCGGGCTGGCGGTGACGGGGCCGCCCGTCTCGAAGCGCCAGCGAAGCACGGGCTCGATGGGTTTTCGGCAAGGGCCGCGCCCGGGCGCGATCGAGCAGCCCGTCGCACTGCAGCGAAGCGCGTGCTGTGCCGGACCGTCGCGAGCCACCGCGGGCGCTTTCCGGTCCACCATGGCAGCAGGTCCATGCTCCACGGTCAGCCCGGGAGACTCGGGCTCGTGCGCCCTGCGGCCGCGCTCGATCTGGATTCCCGACGCAGCCGCGAGCGCCGCAACGCTCACGGACAGGCTCACCACGCGGTCGCTTGGACGCCGGGTCACTGTTTGCTGTTCGTCGCCTGGCGGTCGGACCGGTTACACAGATCTCGCCGGACCAAACGATCGCTGCCGGGAAGCGCGTTTTCGCCCGGATTCGTTCGGTCCGAGCCTTGCGGGCCTGGTAGTTCTGGTGGCAGACTGTGCGCGAGTTCCTGACGCGATCGCCAGCCGGGCGTCCCAGTGAAAGGACTTGTTGATAATGACACGCATCGTTCCACAGCTCGCTATCTTCGCTCTCCTGTTGGGGACCGTAGCCTGCGGCTCCGGCGACTCAGCGGGGCGCGATGGTTGGTGCGCCATGATGTCGGACGCGCCTCCCTACCCTGGAAACATGCAGCATGCTCACATCTTTGGCTGCATGGACGGCATTTCTGTCCACGAAGACATCGACGGACCGGCACCCCATGAGGATTGTCGCATTGAATACGAGTGCCTCGACCCCGCCACGCGCACGGGCTGCGTGTTCGACGAAATCGAGGCGGATATGGATATCTTGTACACGCCTCGCGGCGGAGCCATGGAGGAGCTCCACGGTTTTCAGATCGAGATCAAGGGCCACAATTTTCTTCCGGAAGTTGCTGGATTCCCCGCGCGCTACGAGTTGGGACCCCAGTCTGCGGGCAATACGATTCGGATGGACTTCGAGGTCAAACCCATGTTTCACGGACGCACCATCTTTGAGGAGTCGTCGGTGGGTGGCGGGGGCAGCTACCTGATGATGCACCAGCTGTCGGGCACCGTGGACCCCCAGGGGATCCTCTCTCAGGACGGCTTCGTCGGCTTCACCTTCTTTGCCGTGCTTGGGGGAGGAGGATTGAGCGCGGGGCCGAGCGGGGACTGGATCGCGGGCACCGTCAACGCCCCCTGCTCGCGCATGCCGGACCTGAACCAGGCGGATTAGTCTTAGCCCAGCGGTTCGGTTCGACACGGCGGTTCGGTTCGACACGGCGGTTCGGTTCGACACGGCGCTGCAGGTTGGTGGCCGATGCTGGGCAGGCTCGCCGGCAGGCGTTCGCCGGCGGCGTGCGGGCCATCCGCCGCCGCGCCCCCCTCAAGCTGTTGATTTTACTGATCTCAAGGTCCGGAGCGCAGTGTGCACCCGGTAAAAACGCACCGCCGATGCCCCACCGGTGAGACGCACCCGCACCGGTCACGGCACCGGGCTCG
>JAKSBK010000005.1 GCA_022361155.1 Pseudomonadota bacterium | reverse complement strand
TGTGCACGGCATGCTCGCCCTCGCCGGTGTGCTCGACCGCCGCGCGCTCGTCCTCCCATCCGAAGAGCCACTGGCGTGCCTTATCAGCGCCAACAGGATCGATCCACTCCCACGTCAAGCGCGAGCTTCCTTCGAGCTGCGAGCGCGCCGCGCTGGAGACCGACCGGGGTTGCCGGGCGAGGATCGTTGTTGCGAATAGGCGTGACCTCGTGCTAGTGTCTTGTCATACGACCGCCCGGAAGCAAGCAACCCCAGAATCATGCTGACCGTCACGCGCAGTCCGCGGATGCAAGGCCTGCCTCCCAACGGAGTCGCTGGCCTGCATTGCCTTTATCATCCAAGGCGTCGGCGGCCGTAAGCCTGTTTCAGAGTACGCGGCTTGACGTGAAATGAGCATTGCTGCTGCTGCGCCGGTAATCCCGGCGATCGACCCTGCTGATGGTCATCGCTGCATTTGTCTTGTGCGGCAGGCAAGTCGGAAGCGGCGCTCGCTCGGGCCAGCCTCCGTGCCGTCGTCCCATCGTGTTACCTCCGGCTCTTCTTGGTCGCTTTCTTCGCAACCGGCTTCTTCTTGGATGTTGCCTTTTTCACGGCGCGCTGCTTGGCCGTCGATTTCTTGGGAGCGGCCTTCGCGCCGGCCGCCTTCTTGGCGGACGATGTGGTCGTTCTGGATTTCCGGAGGTGGGCCTTGTTCACGGGGGCGCTCTTCTTTGTTGTCTTCTCTGCGGCAGCCTTCCTGCCGGCTGTCTTGGTGGTGGTCTTCGCGGCCGCTGCCTTCTTTGCGGCGCCTTTCTTCTTGGTCGCGGATCGCCTTACGGTGCTCTTGACGGCGGCTGCCTTCCTCGTCCCAGTTTTCTCGGCAGCCTTCTTGCTCGCTCTGGAGCTTTCCGATCTCCGCGTCTTCGCAGCGCGCCTCGTCGTCTTTGCCTTGGTCGGATCCCGCCTGGTGCGCGTCAGCGCTTCGCCTGAGGACACGCGATCCATGTCGATGTCGACACCGAACACCGACGACAGCTCGGAGGTCTCGAGCACACGTCCTTTGCGTGCCTTGCCGTTGCCCGCCGGTTGATCGACAGCGGCTTCCACCATCTCGGTCGGATCCACACCGCGCAGGGTGAACAGCAGCTCGGGTTCGAGGTCGAGACGCGCCCCGACGCCATAGAGCGTCGCTGCCACATGCTTGCACATGGTGGCCCAGTCGGGGCACGAGCAATCGAGGCTGATCTCGTGAGGCGACGGAAACAGCCCCTCGCCCTTGCGCGTGACGATCTCCATGACGCTCTTGGAGATGGAGCCCCGGAGCAGCTCGACCAGCGAGTCGATCTGGCCAGCGCATCGCGCCTTGATCTCCGTCCACCTCTTCTTGGCTAGCGGCTTGATCGCGATATCGACTGTGTACAGATCCGTGCCGCTGACGAGCGTGCGGACACCGCCCGCCTCGATCTGCAGGTCGAGCACCGAGCCGTTGCGCACATAGGTCCGCCCGCGAGGGAGGCGGTTTTCGTAGTCGCTGTAGGCTTCGAGGTTCTTGCACCAGGCCTCGCCCCAGAAGGTCGTGGCGATCTTGCGCCCCGCGATCTCGACCGGCGAAAGGTCGCGTCCGGCCTTTCTCATCGAAGCGACCTTCTTCGCGGCTCTGCGACGACGCTCCGCCACCGGCACGTAAGGCGGCCAATAGCTATCGTAGTACCTGCCCATGGCTCATCTCATGCTTTCTGCTCGGAACGAGGCGTAGCTCGCCTGTCTAAGCCTCCACGGCACTGCTCAGATCGAGCGACACCATCGCCATCAACTCCTCGTTGCTCATTTCCGTCAAGGTAGACTCGGCTCCGCCTTCGAGCACCTCATCGGAGAGCTTCTGCTTGCCCGCAATCATCTCGTCGATGCGCTCCTCCACGGTGCCGCGGCAAACGAATTTGTGAACCAGCACGTTCTTCTTTTGGCCGATACGAAACGCGCGGTCCGTGGCCTGGTTTTCAACCGCCGGATTCCACCATCTGTCGAAGTGAATCACATGCGAGGCCGCTGTCAGGTTCAACCCGGTTCCGCCAGCTTTTAGGGACAGCACCATGAACGGCACACGGTCGACCTCCTGGAAGCTCTTGACCAGCCCCTGGCGCTTGTTGACCGCGGTTCCACCGTGCAGCACGAGTCCGCTGCGACCGAAGACACCAGAGAGAAAACCGGAAAGCGGCTCGGTCATCTCGCGAAACTGGGTGAACACCAACACCTTGTCCTGGCGGGCGGCGATCGACTCGCAAAGCTCACGCAGTCGGGTGAGCTTGCCGCTATCTGCCGGCTCGTAGGCGCCGTCGCCGAGCCACTGGGACGGGTGGTTGCAGATCTGCTTGAAACGCATGAGGAAGGCCAGGACCACGCCTCGTCGCTCGATGCCCTCGAGCTCCTCGATGGCCCTTCGCATCTCGTCGACCGACTGCTTGTACAGCGCGGCCTGGCGCTTGCTCAGCAGGCAGTGGGCAGTGACCTCGGTCTTGTCGGGCAGATCGGCGATGACATTCTTGTCGGTTTTTAGACGGCGCAGGATGTACGGTTGAACGAGCCGCCGCAGCGGCGCGTAGGCTCCCTGCTTGCCCGACTCCATGGATTTGCACAGTCGGTTGAATGCCTTGGCCGAGCCCAGGAGCCCTGGGTTCAGGAAGTCGAAGATCGACCACAGATCTCCGAGGCGGTTTTCCACCGGCGTCCCGGTCAGCGCCAGGCGCCACGTGGATTGCATCGCTTTGACCGCCTTGGTTTGCTTGGCGCCCGGGTTCTTGATGGCCTGGGCCTCGTCGAGGATCACGGTGCGCCAGGCGATCTCCTTCATCCATGCCGTGCGCATGGCGGTGCCGTAGGTCGTGATCACCGCGTCGTGGGCGGCGACGTGCGTTTTGGGCAGCTTCTTCAACTCGCCTGATGGGATGCGTGAGGGGTGGGCGATGAGCACCTTGAGCTTCGGTGCAAAGCGCTCGATCTCGAGCCGCCAGTTGTCCACGAGCGAAGCCGGCACTACGAGCAAATCCGTACCCTTGTCTTTGTTGCGGCGGCTCATGTCGAGGACCCCGAGCACCTGAAGTGTCTTGCCCAGGCCCATGTCGTCGGCCAGGCAGCCGCCGAGCTCGAGGCTGCGCAGGGTCGAGAGCCACTGTACGCCCAGCTTCTGATAGGGACGAAGCTCGGCATTGAGGCCGGCACCGGACTCGATGTCCGCACGCAGCTCGGGCGAGCGCAGCGCATCGAGCCTGGACGAGAGCCATTTGCCAGCGACGACCTCCGACCACTCGGGCCGCGCGTCAAGGGCGCCCCCTTCCTCACCATTGATGTGGGCTCCGGAAAGCATGCGCATGGCCTCGCCGAAGCTCACTCCACCGGCCTGCGCCTGCTTCTGAACATCACGCCACTCGTCCAGCACTTGCGAAAGCTTGTCGCGGTCGACCTCGACCCACTTGCCTTTGATCAGCACGAGGCCGTGGGTGGATGCGAGCAGCTCCTCGATTTCCCGCTTCGACAGCAACCTGCCGTCCAGGGTCAGGCCCACATCGAAGTCAAGCAATGTGTCCATCCCCAGCGATGAGGGAGCCTTTCCGCCGACAGAAACGGAGACCTTGGGACGGGGCTTGTTCTTGGCGCTCCACCAATCAGGCATGCGCACGATAAGTCCGGCCTGCTCGTACAGTGCGATTTCGGAGAGGAACCGGTGGGCCTCCTTGGGCGTCCAGGAGAGCGGATGGTAGATGTCGCCGGCATCGACCAGCTCGCGGATGAACTCGCTTTGTTCGGCCGCTCGGGAAAGAGGTGCCAGCAACGTGAGAAGCTTCCGCCGGTTCTTCGCCCCCACGTAGTCCCTGAGCGCCCTGCCCAACGGCAGGTGCTGGGGCTTCGCCTGTTTGGAGACCCTGTGCACGTAGGTGGCGATGAAGGCGAACGGATACTCGGGATCCCGCTTGTTCTCGGCCAGATGAAAGCAGACACGGCCAACGGCGTGCCAGACCGAGCTGTGCGCTTTCAGATAGCCCTGGACGCCGTCCTTGTATCCCTTGGCTTTCGCCGACAGGGCCGCCCCCGCGTCAGACCAGATCTCGCGCAGGAGCTCGGCCTGTAGGAGCTCGGCTCCCTGCATCGGAGGAACGGCCTGGCTCAGGGCCGACAGCTCGTCGGCGTCCGGGTCGGGGATGACGAGCGAGTTCGAATCGGTCGGGTCGAGCGCGCCGCACACCCGAGCGACGAATGTCCGCCCCACGTCGCGCCAATAGGAAAGCGAGGGGGGAAGATCGGTCGAAAGCTCTGCCGCGCCCAGGTGCAGGACGCCCTCGCCGCGGCCTTTGCCGAAGGCTCCGACGATCTGCCCGGCCGCTTCGCTTGAAAGAGCGGGCCCGTCCTCGGGGGACCCCGGCTGGACGTCGATGCGGCCGCTCGGCGTCAACCGACAGACGAGAGTTTCAGCGTCGCTATCGAAGGCAAGCTGGCTCATCAGCTGTAACCGTTCAGGCCCCAGTCAGTCGGGTTTTCAGGCGTTTTTCCGGGCGAGCGCGCCCGCAGGAATCGCCCGAGCCTCGAGGGCCCAGCGGTACGTCTCGGCGAGCGAGGGCAACTTGACGCGCTCAAGCTGGCGACCACGTCCGGGCCAAGGCCAACACCGTGATCCCGACGCGACGGAAGCTCCAGCCCAACCTCACGCGCATTGCCATGAACCCCGCGGCCAGCGCCATGGTGCGGCTCAGGGCCCTGGACCAGCTCGCCAAGACGTTGGGGCTGTACTTGCAGGAGGTGCAGCACCAGGGCGAGATCGGGCATCAGCATACTTGGGCGGCGTTGGTGAGGGCGGCGGCGAATAGCGCCTAAGGGCAATCGCGGTTGCATACCTTGATGCCACCGCCGCAATTGGTCAAAGACCCAGAGCAGCGAAGAGTGCAGACTGAATTGCTACACTTCGAGAGTAGGCACTCGGCGCTTCCCTGGCAATCGAGTGTGCAGGGGTCGGCTAAAGTGCACGCGAGTTCGCACGTGGCCCCGTCCTTGCAGGTCTGTTTGCAGAAGTCGTCCGCAGTGTTGCATGTGAGCTTGCACGTGGAAGCCCTCTCGCAGGTCTGTGTGGCCTGGGGTACCGAGCTCGCCGCCAAATCGCACGTCGCGCCGGCCAGGCATGTGGCCATACAGCCACTTCCACTGCAGGTCTGCGTGCAGGGGGAGCATTCTGCAGCGCAGAGTCCGCAGTTCGCTCCCGAGCAACTGGTGCTGGGGCAGCTGCACTCGCAGCCGTTGACTGAGTCTCGATCACAGTTGCCCCAGCCGGCCTCGCACGCAGCGATTTCGCACGAACCCGTGGTGCAGCTCTCTGTGGCGTTTGCGAGCGAGCACACCGCACCGCAACTACCACAGTCCATGAGCGTCGCTAGCGATGTCTCGCAGCCGTCGGTCGTGCTGGCGTTGCAGTCGTCCCAGTTGGCCTCGCAAGAGCCAAAGGTGCAGACGCCACTTGTGCAGGTCTCACTCGCATGTGCATAGTCGCACACGGCACCGCACGAGCCACAATCCGTTAGCGTTGCCAAATACGTTTCACAGCCATCGACAGGATCACCATTGCAGTCCGCAAGGCCGGTCGCGCAACCGCCAGCGTCGACGGGGGGTAGTGCAGCGTCTGAAGGACCGCCGGCGTCTTTCACGGCTACGTCCAAGGTCCCGGCGTCGGCGCTGGCATCGACGGTAGGCAGAGCGCCATCGCGGCGGTGGGACGCCACCCCGGCTCCGCCGCCGGCCGACGCAGTGCCTATGGGTCCGGTGTCCCGGCCGACCCCGGCTGTGCCGGAGTCAGAGGGCAAGGGATAGTAGCCAACCCGCCCACAGCCGAACAGCAATGATACAAGTAGCAGGTTTGGCCACCGACTCGTGGGCATGGGTCCATCGAGTTCCAACGGCGGATTCAGCGTTCCCTTAGGTGTCGGCAACGGCGGGCGCTGCTGCCCACAGCAGAACCAGGAAGCTGCCGACCAGCTGGCGGCTATACCCACTTGGTTGCCTGCTGACCTTCCAGACCCCACCCCCATCTTCACCCGCGCCTAGGCAACCCTGACCGGAGTGAAAATCGAGGCAACCGGAAAAGGCGCCCGACCCTCAAAGCCAGGAACGCGCGGTGGGGAATCCCGCGCGTGCAGAATCGAACTCTCAGCGGAAAGCCAAGCAAGCGTCAGGTGCGCGTAAGGTACGCGCCGGGCGAGGAGCTCGCCGCGCCAGGCGAACGAAGGCGAAGGCTCGCAAGCCACCTCGATCCAACCGCGGGAAGAAGCCAAGCCGAGCACAGCCCAGAGCTTCTGCCTCTGCGTCAACGGACCCCTTCGACCTGCGCTAGCGTATAGTCGTCACTGGTGCCGGCCCGGCATGAAAAAGCCGCTCGGGAGCAACAGAAAGGGATGATCTGGAGAAGTACGTAGCCGAACGGGAGCGGCGCGAGCCCGGTTTTGCGCAGTTCGTGATCGACGCCGAGGCGCGCCAGGCCTTCGCCCGAGAGCTCGCCAAGAAGCGGCGTTCCTCCGGCAAGACCCAGACGCAGGTCGCTGCCCTCATGCAGACGTCCGCCTCAATCGTCAGCCGCCTTGAGGCCGGTTCCGACGTGCGCGTCTCCACGCTGGAGAAGTACGTTGCCGCGATCGGTATGCAGCTCGACTTCCGCGCTGTTCCCCGGTCTCGGGCCTCAGGACCGACCAAACGCGCCGCGACGAAGCGCGCCGCTTCCCGGACGGCGCCCCGAGCAGCGCGAAAAGCTGCCAGCAAGGGCGGGAAGAAGAAGACCGGGTAGACTGGCCTGCTCGCGATAGGCAATGGTTCGGCGATCACGGCTACGTGGGGTCCACCGCTGGAAGGTGTCACCCGGGGATTTCGTCCAATGCCTTCCTACGCTCATGCCATTCACGCTGAAGTCCATCCCGCGACAGCTTGTAGAGAGACGTCGGAACGGTAGGACCACTGGCCCGCTCCATCTTCTTTCGGGACCGGACGGGGTTATCGGCCCGTGCGTAAAGGGGACCAAGAGCGTACGCAGGTAGCCTTCCCTTGTTGGCCAGCGCATGGCCCGGCAGGACGTCCTCGTAGTACCCGTAGCGTGTGCTTTGGCTCGTGGTGGCCGCACCGCGCGTGCTGCTGACCGTGCTCAGCGTCGGCAAACCCAGAATCCAGTGGTCCTCGTCGTTACGAAACTGCGTGCTCACCACATCGACGCGCCCATCGTTGTAGCTGGT
>JAKSBK010000004.1 GCA_022361155.1 Pseudomonadota bacterium | reverse complement strand
TGTCGCAATCAGTGCATCGAGCCGGGCCAGCTGACGGTCCACGCCGATCGTGGCGGGGCGATGCGCAGCAAATCGCTGGCGCTGCTGCTGGCCGATCTGGGCGTGACCAAGACCCATTCGCGGCCTCACGTCTCCAACGACAACCCGTACTCCGAGTCGCAGTTCAAGACGATGAAGTACCGTCCGGAGTTTCCCGGACGTTTCGGTTCGATTCAGGACGCCCGAGCCTTCGGCGGACCCTTCTTCGACTACTACAACAACGAGCACCGGCACTCGGGGATTGGCCTGATGACACCTGCGGCGGTGCACTACGGCATGGCCGAGCAACTCGTCGCGGCGCGCCAGGAGACCCTTCTCGCCGCCTATCGATCTCACCCGGAGCGCTTCGTGCACAAGCTGCCTCAGCCGCCCGAACTACCTCGTGCGGCCTGGATCAACCCTCCGGCGAAGAAATCGACCCCGCAGGATGCCCCAGAATCGACGATCGCCACACCGGGAAACCCCTGGGACCCCCCTTCTCGAGCGGATGCGTCGGCGATCATCGCGGCTTCGATCACGACGTCGACGTCGTCGCCGGCGTGCACACCGGAGGTTGCTCACTAAATGCGAACGGGAAGTGTCTCAAAATCGTTGACACGCTCCGGTGCTGCGTTCTCCTAGCCCGCTCGCCGCAGTCTAGCGCGTCTGTTTGGGCGTCTGAACCGGCGCAGGAATTTTCTGGTTTTCGCATCGTGGTCCAACTCGTCGAGAAAATCCGGAAGCCGATCGCGCAGGGCATGCGCGGTGACCAGTTCGGAGGGCGGCTGCGATGGGTTCATCGTACGCAGCCAACCTCGGAACTGAGACCAGACGACCCGCCCGTGATGAAGTGCAAGATGCTGAAGGAGTCCTTGCGCGACGCAGCCGAGTTGGACGTGCAGATGGTATGCGCGCAGCTTGCGCCGGACCATCTGTCGGTAGGAATCGCTCTTGCGGTGCAGGTACTGATCTCCGCTGCGAGCCGGGATTGGGGTCATGTCCTTCATCCAGAAGTGATAGGCGTAGGAGCCAAGGACATGCAGGGCGTGCTTGAATCCGATCTCGATCTTGAAGCGGTGGGCGTAGAGCATCACGATCTCCAGCGGCTCCAGCACGGTGTCGGTGGCCATCAGGAAGATCACACCGCGCTGTGGATGGCGCACGATCACGAAGCGCACTTGTCGACCAACGGGTCGCCAGAGCAGATCGACGCAGCGATACTTCAGGCGAACGTTGGTGTCGGTGTCGATCGGACTTGGCGCCGTCTTGAACTGTGAGAGATCCTGGGCCAGATCCCGCAGGCGTACTTTCTTGCCGTAGATCCTTGGGCGCCCTCGGCGAGGAGTGCGGGGGCGGCGCGCCGGATAGTAGGCGACGGTGTTGCGCCGCGCCCGCGTAATCAACTGATGACCGAGATCGAGTAGCGGCAGGATTACCTTGCGGCTGGCGTAGTAGGCATCGGCGATCAGCAAGATCGGCTGTCGGGAGAGCGGGGTCAAGGAGCGCAGCAGCGTCACCATTTTGTCCAGCAGTGTGCGCTGGTCGCGATTGGAGAAGACCAGGCCCTCGTGGATTCTCGCCACGAGCGGTACCGCCGCCACGGCCCCTGTCGGACCGCAAACCAGCAGGGAGAGGGCCTGGAACGAGTGGCCCATGATGTAGGGCGGTTTGGTATTGCTGCCGCCAGACTGGTGCAGCTTGCGGACGGCGGGCATCTTCTTGCCCTCTTTGGCCACTTTGATGCCGTCGGCCAGGCAGACCCGGTACTTACCGGCCATCACGGGCGTGAACAGCTCGAGCACCAGCCGGGTCCACATCTCGGTCAGGCGCTCCAGGCACAGGGCAGGCGTGTGAAACAGATGGAGCAGGCGCCGGTAGGCCAGCTCCCGCAGGTCGAGGATCCGAACCAGGCTGGTGATGCCGGCCCGTTCGGGCCGGGTCGATAGGCCGGCCAAGACCAACAGCATCCAGAGGAACGTCCGGTGGCGTCGGCACGCTGGCCGGAGCTTGCGGGCGGCTCGAATCCAACGGGCCCACAGTCGCATGTCTGGCCTCCCAGGGCCCACCGGGAGCTTGACACCGATAGTCATTATATAACTATCGGCCATAATTGGAATATACTTTGGGCTGTGAATGCACGGACTCGATCGCTGGAACGTCAGATCGACAAGGTCAAGCGCGAACTGATCCGGCTCGGCGACCTACGGATGGGCAGCCTGTCCGAGCAGTACAACGTTTGCGGCACGCCCGGCTGTCGCTGCAAGACCTCGCCTGACGAACGTCACGGCCCGTACTACCAACTCAGCTACACCCGCAAGGGCAAGGGAACGACGCGGTTCGTCCGACGCGAGAATCTCGCCACGGTGAAGAAGCAGCTGCAGAACTACGCCAAGCTGCGGGCCTTGGTCGATCGGTGGGTCGACCTGGCAATCGAACTATCGGACACCAAGCTCGAGCAGGTGAAGCGGATCAGGTCCGTGCGCCGGAAGTAGGGAGAACTTGGCACTGTCAAGATCTAAGCCGGACATCCTAGAAGCCATCGGCTCCAAGCGAGTCGAGTTCGACCCTGAGATCGACCCCTCGCGGGTTGACCAGGTATCGGTCGATTTGACCCTAGGACGGCGCTTCACGACTTTTAAGAAGCCTCCTGAGTACATCACGTCGGTTAAGCTCGATCCCTCCATATGGGGCTCTGAGGATCTCTGGGAGCAC
>JAKSBK010000003.1 GCA_022361155.1 Pseudomonadota bacterium | reverse complement strand
GTTGCCGAACTGGCAATGGACCACATCGTAGTCGGGCAAGCCCAAGAGCACCGCCGCCCGATGGAAGAACTTCAACCGATCATGCTCCAGGGTCCTGGCGCTTCGAAGGTAGCCGGCCGCTAGCCGGGTGAACTCGGAGGGATGCCTGAGCGCCTTGTAGCCCATGAGCGAGGTGGTTGTGGCCAGGACTTTCCTCTCAGGACGTGCCGGCGTCAGGTAGGCACGCCTCATCATGCCGTAGCGTTCCACGATGGGGTGCGCCTTCACGAAACCGTCGGGGTATCCGTTGAAGGCGTGAACACGTACGTCGTGGCCGCGATCGAGCAAGCCCGCGATCTGATTCAGAATGAAAGCCTCCGACAGGACCGGGAAGCGCCAGGTGACGAAGGCGATCCTCATGCGTGCATCCCGCCGCTGTCCGCAGTGGCCCTGCCGACCCTCGCCGCATGACGATCGGTCACGAACCGATTCAGACGCTTCTCCGCAAGCGCCAACCTGTCCGTGACCCATTCGCTGCCGGTTTCATTCAGAAAGGGCATGTGCCTGCCGAGCGGCCGCAGGATCTCGATGCGCCGTCGCCAACCGAGCTTGCGGTAGCGCTTCTGAAAGTATGCATCGTCGACGAGGTCCCACTTGTTTCTCATGTAGGCCAGGTTTTCGATCATCCATCGGTCGCTCCAACGCAGCATGAAGTAGGGCAGATCACTGAACGCGAGCGGCGGCGCAGGGAAGTGCGTGCGGAAGGTGACCCGTGCAGACGGCTCCAGCCACACCGAGCCCCCCGCGCGTGCGACCGTCATGGCGAGGTCGAGGTACTCCTTGGTGGTCAAGAACCGCTCGTCTAGCGGTCCATGCTCGTCCAGAAAGGACCGCCGCACGAGCACGCAATGAAACTCCACGAAGCCCGTAGGGCGGTGCTCGCGATCGCATGCCTCCACGGGCTCCCCTTGCTGGTAGATCTTTTCCTGAATGCGCCAGCGCTGCTGGCCCGGGCCGGCCACAGGCAGCGTCGGCTGGGGCTCAAGGCGGAAGCGGAGCAAGTCCGCGTCCGGCATGAACTCACCGCCGGCACAATGAATGATCGAGTGCAGTGGCTCGTGCTGGCAAACCAGCGGGCCCACCACGGTGGCGCCGGTTTCCTCGGCACAGCGGACGAGCCGCTCCAGCCAGCCTGTCTCGAACACCACGTCGTTGTCGACGAAAACGATGTACTTGGCATCCTGCGTGCGGGCTTCTGCCAGGCCGAGGTTGCGGGCCTGGTTAGGGCTCAGAAAGTGCGGCGCCTTGACCAACTCGAAGCCCCGGACGGCGCTCTGTGCTCGCAGCCAGCGGCGCAGCGATCCCGGCGCTCCGTTGTCCACGTACATGAGACGAAAGGGCCAATCCGTGTTGGCGTACAGGCTCTCCAGCGATTCGCGAGCAAAGCTGAATCGCTCCCGCGGTACGCAAACGAGGCTTACTTGCGGTGTCGTCATGCAACCTTCCTCACGATCCTGAACACGCGACCTCACCCTTGCGGCCACGATCCGCGGACGGGGGCCGGAGGCCGGCTAGCGCATCCGGGCTCGGCCGCCCGATCCCCATGGCACCTGCCCCGATGGCTCGAGCGCCTGCGGCCCGAGCCTCGATGGCGGCAAGCACGATGGCGGCAGTGCGCTCGGCGCCATCGAGATCGAGGTCGATCGCCCGCTCTCGAGGCCGCTTCAGGTGCCCGCACACGAGCGCGATCATTCGCTCCGGCGCGAGCTCCTCGGGCACGACCATCGTGGCCAACCCCAGCTCGTGCAGTCGCGTGGCGCGCTGGAGCTGTTCGTGATCGATGGCGTTGTGCCCCATGGGCACCACCAATGCCGGTGCGCGGGCACGCAGCAGGCTCATGGTGGTGTTGTAGCCCGCCAGACTCACCGAGAGCGCGGCACGAGCCATGTACTGCCCGATGTCCGGCGTGAAGCGTTCCACGTGGACCCGCTCGAGATCACCCGCCTGCGCTCTCAGACGCTCGTAGCGTTCGGACGGCATGAATGGACCCGAAAACAGGTAGAAAGTGTGGGGCTGCTCCTTTTCGAGGCATCGAGCAACCGCGATCATGCACTCGAGCAGCTCGTAGCCGAGTCTTCCGCCACCGACCGTCGCGAGGACGAAGGGCTCTGCGAGATCGAGCGACCCGTTGCGCGAGCTCTGAGCCGCCGCTGCAACGAGACCCGTGTGGTGTACCGGGCACCGAACGCGTTCGGGCAACGGGAAGGACGTCTCGAACGCCTGCAGCCTAGGATCCGAATGGTAGAGCACCATGTCGAAATACCGGTTGAGCCGGCTCGCGATCCCCGGGGCCTGCTCGACTAGATTGTCCGTACCGATGGTCTCGCGCACGCTGCTGGCGATCAGCGAGGACGGCCGCCGGCGCCTGATATGGGCCATCCAGGGCGATAGCTCGAAGCTCAGGAGCGCTCGACCAAAGGGGAAGAACTCCGTGATCACGCAGTCGGGTTGCACGCGATCGAACGCAGCAAAGAGACAGCGCCTGCGCGTCTGCTTGACACGCTCGATCTCGCGGCCGCCGTCAGCACGCAGCCTGCCGTCCTCCAACCAGACCGGCGGCAGTGACACGCGGTGCACGCCATCGGGAAGCCGAAATCCGGCGATCGGTGGGCCCCCGTTGACAAAGTGAACCTCCGAGCGGCGCGCCAGTGCCCGCGCAATCTCCGCGCTGCGTATCAGGTGGCCCATACCCGACAGGTACTGGCAGTACAGCATCACCCTGGGCCTGCCGGAATTCCTTGGGAATCCCGCTGCGTTACTCAAAGAGCTCACGTATAAGCAACCTGTACGAATCCGCGAAATCGTGCCGTATCACCGGGTGCGTGGCCGCGCCGTTCACCACTGCGCCGTTCACCACTGCGCTGTTCACCACTGCGCTGTTCACCACTGCGCCGTTCACCACGGCACCGCTCACCACGGCACCGTTGATTGGAGCCACGCAGCTCGAGGTTCGATCGTTCGATCCGGCATGATCCGGCACGCCGCACTCGATCCGCCGCTTCACGGCCTCGAATAGCTCCGGCCCGCTGACGTCAGGCGCGACCGCATCCAGCCAACCGAGCCCGGCCATGAGCTGTGCGCGTAGCCGCTGTTCCCGTGTGGGTCCCGCACGCGGCACGACCACGATGGGCTTGCCCATCGAAAGGGCCTCGCACAGGGTGTTGTAGCCTGCCATCGAAACCGTCAGATCGCAGGCCTTCATCATGCTCAGGATATCGTCCCGGAAGCGCGAGAGATACACGTTTGCGTGCTTGCGGGCTCGCTGGCGGACGCGCCAAAAGTCCTGCTCCGGCAGCTCCGGCCCGGATACGATCACGCTTTGCCAGGTCGCTTGCCGCAGGTCGACCGCGTCCAGGTACGCGTCCAGCACGCGGGCTCCGTCCTCCCCGCCTCCGACCGACACGAGCACGGTCTTCATGCTGGGGTCGAGCCCGCGGTCCCGGAGAATCTCCTCCCGAGAGCGCGGCGGCGCAGCAATGTGCATGTAACCGCAGTAGCGAAGCTTGCGCTGCAGCTCGGAATCGAGACCGTAGGCCTCCGCCACGTCGAACACGTGCCGCTCGCCCACGACTAGAATGCGGTCGAAGCTGTCTCGAAGCAGCTTGTAGTAATCCCCGCGCTTCCAGGCTTTCCGCGTGATTTCCGGTTCGTCGAGAATGTCTCGCAGCACGAGCACGCGAGGGCATATGCGCTCCTGCTGATCGAGCTCCTGTTGATCGAGATAGCGCAGCGCGGAATCGAGCTCGTTGCATGCTCCGCGGGGCTTCTTGTCGACCAACAGCAGATCCGGCTCCATCGTTTTTGTCGCCGAGAGAATCATGGCTGCACGAAGTCGGATCATCTCCGACGTGAGCGCCGGTAAACGCTTGGAGCTGACGTTGCCGGACATGCCGCGGGTCAGGCACGGGAGCTTCACGTACTCCAGGCGCTCCGGGAGATCGAAACGGTGGATCGCAGGATTACCCGACAACACAAGGACATGAATGTCCTCGTTGGCGTCCAAGAGATGGCGGCTTAGTCGCAGCATCCTGCGCAAGTTGCCCATTCCAAACAGGTCGTGGCAATACACCACCACCCGCCGCGGCCAGGGCCTTGCGCTCCGCCGCACCGCAGATTCGGGGTAGACTTGGCCGCTTGAAGGTACCGATGCGAGCAAGCGGGATGAAATACGGCTTGATTCTAGCAGGCTCGATCTTCGCAGGCTCGATCTCGAATAATTGGAATAATCAAACATACGAAGTCCTGCCCTTCTTGTGGGACTGCGGTACCTCGAAACCCCACGCTACAGGAAGCCTGCGCGCCCGACGGCGCCCCACGCCCAGTGAGTGGATGCCCCTTAGCGAGCCAATCGTTGACAATAGCACCGCCTGAGTGATCCGGCAACGAACGAGAATCCTCCAGCACGTCCCACATGCTTCCATGCATCTCGTATCCCACATTCTGCGTGCTCTGCTAGCCGAGAATGTGGCTTGAGCGAAAACTCCGTGTGACATGAGCAATTGACAATTGGCGTCACTCTTTGGCGCAGGCGGCCAAGAAAATCATGCGCAAGCGGCTAACCAACTGCGAAGTCTGTGACCAAGCAGTGAGAGCGCAGCCACCTTCAAGGAGTCGCGCGCAGCACCCTCACCCGGCGGGAATCCGGTAGCCGTTTACGGGGTTCTTCGCTTCAGGGGCGGCTTCCCAGGCGCATCGCTGGGCGGTCTCGTCCTCGTCGCGGGGCGGTCTACGTCCCCGCCGCCCGACTTCCTGCGGACTGATCTGATTGCAGAAACCGACAAACGTGCAAAAGATCGCACTGGTGCCTCTGCTAGGATTCTGATAGGCCGATTGCAGTATCCGACAACGCTGCCCGGGGACTCGGGCCCGGTCGCTTTCGGCTCACGGGCAAGCGCGTCTCACAGGAAGCGACAGGAGCAACGACATGAAAGTATGCGTGGTTGGAACCGGATATGTCGGCATCGTGTCGGGCGCTGGATTCGCTGAGGCGGGCAACGACGTCGTTTGCGTGGACGTCGATGAGGCCAAGGTAAACAAGCTGAACCGAGGAGAAACGGTCATCTACGAACCGGGGCTCGAGGAGCTGCTGCAACGCAACACACGCGCCGGACGCCTGCAATTCACGACGGACTTGACGGAGAACGTGGCGAAAGCCGATGTCGTGTTCATCGGCGTGGGCACTCCATCGAGAAGTGACGGAGCCGCGAACTTGATGGCGGTCGACAAGGTTGCGGAGGATGTCGCCCGCGCCGCGATCAAGGAAACGGTCCTCGTGCTCAAAAGCACCGTACCCGTTGGCACCAACACGCGCGTGCGGCGCATTGTAGGCAAGCTCTCGGAGCACCCGATTCACGTGGTGTCGAACCCGGAATTCCTCAAGGAGGGTGACGCGGTCAACGATTTCATGCGTCCCGATCGGATCATCGTCGGCTGCGACGAGGACGACACCATGGCGCGCGAGATAATGTGGCGTCTGTACCATCCTTACAGCCTCACCAAGGAACGGATTCTGTGGATGGACCCGACAAGCGCCGAGCTATCGAAGTACGTCGCAAACACGATGCTCGCCATGCGGGTGTCCTTCATGAACGAGGTCGCAGCGCTGTGCGAGAGGGTGGGAGCGGACGTCCATCGCGTGCGCATGGGGGCGGGCAGCGACGAGCGTATCGGCGGCAAATTCCTCTTCGCGGGACCAGGATACGGCGGCTCGTGTTTTCCGAAGGATGTCAAGGCGCTCGTGGAGACCGGCCACGATCACGGAGTGGAGCTCGAGCTGTGCAGCGCCACCGACCGGGTCAATCAGCGACAAAAGGGCGTACTGCTGCGCAAGCTGAAGAACGCTTTCGAGGCTGATCTGCGTGGGCGCAAGATCGCCCTCTGGGGCATCGCATTCAAGCCGCGTACCGACGATATCAGGGAATCGCCTGCGCTGACGCTGATCGAAGGGCTGCGCGCGGAAGGGGCAAGCGTCGCGGCTCACGATCCCGCGGCGGCTGTCCACGCCCGCACGCTGTTCGGCGACGATGTCGAGATCGTCGACGACCAGTACGACGCCGTTGAAGGTGCCGAGGCGCTGGTCCTGGTCACCGAATGGAAGCAATACCTGAACCCGGACTTCGATCGGATTCGGCAGCGTATGAAGCGTCCCTTGCTGATCGACGGGCGCAACATGTGGTCGGGCTATGGGCTGCGCAAGCAGGGCTTCTTGTACGACGGCATCGGGGTTATCGGAAGCTAAGGGCCCGCGGAAAAATAACTCATCCATTTCGCCGGTTCCGACCACCGCTGGCTATGTTGCTCCTCCTCGAAGTATCCCCAATACTCCTCGTCGTCGCGCCTCGCCAGCGGTGCCCAGTCCTGACCGAAACACACGAGTTATTCTTCCGCGGGCCCTAAGGCCCATCCAAGAATGACTCGATCGGCTGCGGCCGTGCAGGGCCGCGCGCTCGCGGC
>JAKSBK010000002.1 GCA_022361155.1 Pseudomonadota bacterium | reverse complement strand
CGTCGAGCCCCGGTCGTAGCTGCTGGCCTGCAGGCACTTGTGCGGCGCGTGAGCTCGAGGATGCACTGCCAACAGATCGCGATTCGTCATCTCCGCGAGCAGCGACAGGAAGCTGATCGGCTGCGGTGCAACCGCCCCGGCGGCCATCCCGCCGACTCCGGTTCCTCCCGGCCCGATCCCAGCGACGCCGGAGGTCCCCCCCCCGAGGCCAGCAACCCCACCGAAACCACCCCCGGCTGCAGCGCCACCAACTCCCCAGGGGATGCCCGCCAGGGCCACTGTGCCGCCGCTCCCGCTCATGGCGATGGCACCACCCATGGCAGCCGCACCGCTTGTGGCAGCCGCACCGCCTGTGCCGGCCGCGCCGCCTGTGGCAGCCGCGCCAGCACCGGCCGAACCGGCCACGCTGCCGCCGCCGGCCTGCCCCGACCCAGTGCCTCCCGGCGGTCCCGATCCAGGCGCGGGGAGAGCCGCAGTAGGACCGCTGCAGCCGGGCACCCAACACACTACGGCGAACGAGACGAGGAGCGCGCGAATCGGCACGGCGCTGACTGGGGCGCCAGCTGCGCCGGACAGCGACGCGCAGCGAACGGACGCGAGGCGTCGGCCCCGCACCGGCCCTGCTCCGCGACGGGCCGAAAGCAGCGAATCCCTTGTGCAGTATCGAACTGTGCAGTATCGGACTGTGCCGTGTCGAGCCTCTTGCATGCGAACCTCCGCGCATTGAGGGTCAACCACTTGTCGCCCGTTACAGCGCGATTGATCCACAAAAGTGCCATTTGTCAGTATAGGGCCCGATGGAGAGTCTTCGCAAATCAGAGATATCATCTAGTACCGCTTGCCAGGGATTGTGATCGATTGGCGTCGAGGGCTGGCGGTCGCCGGCAAGGCGCACCGCTGAAGACTGCGGTTCATTTCGATGCTGTGCAGCGCATATTCGAGAAGGCGCAACACCGCCAGCGGCCGTCAGAGCCGGCGGGAATCCATCATAATCCCTGGCAAGCGGTACTAGATGTTTCACCGATTCGCCTCCATCATGTCCGGCGCATATATTCCATACAGCGGCAAGCGCTGCCCCGGTGCCGCCACTCTGGAGGAAAGTGCCATCAGGCAAAAAAACCGGGCACGTTTGCTGCAGGTTCGGCAACTATGTTGAGGGCTTTGGTACATGGAGGCTGGTAGCACGCAATCACTCTTGGCTGACGCCGCCTCTGGCACTTGCTGCAAGCAGAACATGATTCCAGATTCTCTGCGGCAACGGACTACCCTCGCCATCCTTGCGCGCAGAGCCAATTGTATTCTGGAAACTATGACAGGACGATCGTTCGAACCCGGATTTCAGCGCTGGATCTGGTTGCTTGGGTTGGTTGCCTCGAGCCTGGCCGGCTGCGGACCAAGCACGGGCGGCGGCGCAAGAGCCGGAGTCCTTCCGGGTCCAGAGCCCGGCCCGCAGCCCGGTATGGGAGGACCGCAGCTGCCCATAGGCGGTGCGGGTGGGACCGGGGTCGTGCCGCCGATCGGCCTGGGTGGTGGCGCGCCGCCGGCGCCTGGAGGCAGGATTGCACCACCTCCCGTGCCCGGCAACCTCCCGCCACCGGTGGCAGGCATGGGCGCGTGCGTGCCGACAGGAGGCACGGCCGTGGGGCTGCCCCCGCCGGCCCCTGGAGCGCGACCGGATTGGGACAACCTGGACGTGCTGCGCGTGGGTACGCTCGCGCCGCGGGCTAGTTTCTTCGCCTACCCGAGCGCCGAGCTGGCGGTCGGACGCGACCCAGCGCTTTCTCCCTGGTACCAGTCCCTCAACGGCAACTGGAAGTTTCAATGGTCGCCCAACTGGGCTGCAAGGCCCCAGGGGTTCTTCAATCCCAACTTCAACGACAGCGCCTGGCCTCAGCTGCCGGTACCATCCAACTGGCAGATTCACGGCTACGGCTATCCCCTGTATATCAACAACGGTTTTGGGTTCTCACCGGTCAACCCTCCGCGCATACCTCACGACCAGAACCCCGTGGGTTCGTATCGACGCAGCTTTCAGGTACCGCCAGACTGGCTCTGCAGAAGCACGCATTTGCACTTTGCCGGCGTCAACTCGGGCTTCACGGTCTGGATCAACGGCAAGCGGGTGGGCTACGCCCAGGGGAGCCGGACAGCAGCCGAGTTCGACATCAGCGGCTACCTGCAGATCGGTGACAACCACCTGGCCGTGCAGGTGGTTCGCTTCTCGGACGGCTACTACCTCGAGGACCAGGATTACTGGCGCATGAGCGGCATCTATCGCGATGTCTATCTGATTTCGCGCGGGCCCGAGCACATCCAAGATGTGCGGATACGCACCGACCTCGACGCGACCTACACGAACGCGCGTCTGTTGGTCGATGCGACCTTCAACAGGCCGCCTGCGCCCGGCACGCTGGTAGAGTCGATTCTGATCGACGCGCTGGGCAACATCGTGGACCGGCACGAAGCGCTGGCGCCGGCCGGCGGGCCCGCGGTGTCGCTCGAGCGGCCCATTGCCTCTCCGTTGCTGTGGACCGACGAAACCCCCTATCTGTACACGCTGCTTCTGACGCTCCGCGGCGCTCAGGGCTCGATCGAGTTCATTCCGTTTCTGGTGGGTTTTCGCGAGGTGGAGTGGCAGGACGGCAAGCTGCGTGTCAACGGGCAGCCGGTGCGCCTTGCCGGGGTCAACCGGCACGAGCACGACCCCGATCTGGGGCACGCGGTAAACCGCGAGTCCATGCTGCAGGACGTCCTGTTGATGAAGCGCTCCAACGTCAACGCCGTGCGGACGTCGCACTATCCTAACCATCCGGATTGGTACACGTTGTGCGACCAGTACGGTCTGTATGTGGTGGATGAGGCCAACGTGGAGTCGCACGGCATGGGCTACAACCCGAATCGAACCCTGGCGAACAAACCCGCCTGGCAGCAGATGCACGTGCAACGTACCCGTCGCATGGTCGAGAGGGACAAGAACCACCCCTCGGTGATCGTGTGGTCCCTGGGCAACGAGTCCGGCGACGGCGTCAACATGGTGGCCAGCTACAAGTGGATCCACGACCACGAGCCCACCCGGCCCGTGCAGTACCAGCAGGCGGGAACGCAGGCACATACCGACCTCTACGTGCCGTTCTACCTATCGGTTCAGGACACGATCAACTACGCGCAAGGCAACGATGCACGCTCGCTGATCCAGTGCGAGTACGCCCACGGCATGGGCAACAGCACCGGCAACCTCTTCAAGTACTGGAATGCCGTGGATCGCTACCCCAAGCTTCAGGGCGGCTTCATCTGGGACTGGGTCGATCAGGGGATTCGCAAGCCCATACCGCCGGAGCACCGCGGCAAACCGCATTCGGTCAAGCGTGACGATTTTTGGGGTTACGGAGGCGACTTCGAGCCTCCGGGCACACGCACCAGCGACAATTTCTGTATGAACGGACTGGTGGATCCGGACCGCACCCCGCACCCGGCACTGTGGGAAGTCAAGCATATCTATTCGCCGCTGAGGCTCGAGCCTGTGAACGTGGACACCGGCTCGTTTCGGCTCCACAGCAACTACACCTCTCAGACGCTCGCAGCCATGGAGCTGCAGTGGCAGATCAAGGTGAACGGCGCGCTGATCACACCGGGAGCGACCAGGTTGCCTCCGATCGCTCCGGGCTCCTCGCAGGACCTATCGATCCCGTTCGTCCGGCCTCCCCTGCCTCCGGGTGGCGAAGCCACGTTGGACCTGCACATCGTTCTGGCCGAAGACAGGGTTTGGGCACCCAGGGGACACGTGATCGACTCCTATCAGTACGTGATCGGAAGCCAGCCCAAGGCGCAGCTACCGCCGATCGGTATCCTGAGCCTCGGGCAGGACCGGCGCAGCTTCATCGTGACCGGCAACGGCTTCGAGATCGTGTTCGACCGCAACAACGGGCTCATCCGGCGCTGGAGCCACGCGGGGCAATCCGTGCTCGAACACGGCATCGAGCCCCATTTCTGGCGGCCACCCACCGACAACGACCGTGCGGGCGGTACCCCAAACTCCATGGGCGCCTGGAAACAGGCCCAAGCTTGGCAGGTCAACAACGTGACGGCCAACCAGGTCACGCCCACCTCGATCCGGCTGCAGATCCAGGCAAGGTTGCCGGCCGTAGGAGCAACCTACGAGCTCGAGTACGTGGTGCACGCGAGCGGTGACGTGGTGGTGGCGGCCAACATGTCGCGGGTGACCCATCCTGCGGAGCTGCCGAGATTCGGGCTGACCCTGAAGCTTCCCCCCGGCTTCGAAGCGGTCAGCTGGTACGGCCGTGGACCCTACGAAACGTATTGGGATCGCAAGAGCGCCGCGCTGATCGGCCGCTACCAGAGCACCGTGGACGAGCTCTTTGTCAATTACTCGGAGCCTGGCGCCAACGGCAACCGCACCGATGTCCGCTGGGCCACGCTGGAGTCTGCAGCCGGTGTGGGCTTGCTGGTCTCAGGCGCCCCCAGCTTCGAGTTTACTGCCCGCCACTACAGCGACGCCGAGCTCGAGGGCAACAAGCACTTCTACTCGATGAGCTACGAGCCGTCGATCTACCTTCACCTCGACGGCGCCATGATGGGTGTGGGCGGGGACACCGGCTGGGGCGGGATGGCGCTGCCGCATCCGGAGTTTCGAGTCCGGGCCGACACCGGCCTCAGCTTCAAGGTGCGCCTGCGTCCCTACCGCCTGGGCGAGGCACCCCCCGAGGTGCTGCACGGCGCAACACCCTAAGAGCCCGCGGAAGAATAACTCATCCATTTCGCCGGTTCTGGCCACTGCCGGCTATGTTGCTCCTCCTCGAAGTATCCCCAATACTCCTCGTCGTCGCGCCTCGCCAGCGGCGCCCAGT
>JAKSBK010000001.1 GCA_022361155.1 Pseudomonadota bacterium | reverse complement strand
ACTCCCGAGGCGTCGGCGGCCGCCTTGGCCTCGAGCGCTTCGGCGTCACTCGCAGCCACGAATAAACCGCCGAGCTCACGCGTTACCGAGACTGCCTTGTCGTACGAAACCGGATCCCCGATCTGGATCGCGCTGGCGACCGTGCGCCGCGCCTGGACGCGGACGTGGCGCAGGTAGCCTTCGGTGTGGGCCTGGGCGAGCGGGTCGGCGGCCGCGGACTGTGCACCCACCAGCCGCGGGAGCTTGTCGATCACACCGAGGCCGGAAAGCTCGAGCAAGGCCTTGCCGAGCGCGCTGATGTTGCCGGCATTGCCCACGGGTATGACCATCCAGTCCGGTACGTGCCAGCCGAGCTGGTGCAGCAGCTCGATGCCGATCGCCTTCTGCCCTTCGATGCGGAAGGGATTCATGGAATTGAGCAGGTAGATTTCCCCGGACTCGGTGAGCTCTTGCACGAGCCCCATGCAGCCGTCAAAGTCGGTCTCGAGCGCCAGTACCTGGGCCCCGTAGCAGATGGGCTGTGCGAGCTGCTCGAGCGAGACCTTCTCGTGCGGCAGCAGCACCACCGCCGGTAGCTCGGCGGCAGCAGCGTAGGCCGCCATGGCCGCGGAAGTGTCACCCGTGGAGGCACATGCGACGCGCCTCGCACCCACGTGCTTCGCCCATGAAACGCCCGCCGTCATGCCTCGGTCCTTAAAGCTGAGCGTCGGATTCTCGCCCTCGTGCTTGACCCAAAGCGTGCCGAGGCCGATGAAGCGCTCGAGGCCACGGCGCCGGTAGAGCGGCGTGTTGCCTTCGGGCAGCGACACGATCGCCTCGCGGGGCAGATCAGGCAGGATAAGCTCGTGGTAGCGCCACACGCCCGACGAGTAAGGGGACGAAAGCTCGGACAGACGCGCATCGAAGCGAGCCTTGAGGTCCGGTGCACCTTCGCCCAGCGCCTCGAGATCGTGCTCCACGGCGAATAGACCGCCCGCACGGCTCCGAAAACGGGCGCTCGTCGTGCTCTCGGTCTCGCCGCTTGCGATGCAACGCAGGGTCGAAATGCTCGCTCCCATTACGTCAAACCGGAAGCGGGTGGGCGCCGCGCCGGTCAATGCCGCTCGTGCGAGGCACATGGGCGACGTCGAGCGCGTGCAGCGCCGCGCTCATGGCCTTGTGGACCGTGGAGGCACGTTCGAGGTCGTCGCATAGCGCAAAGATCGTGGGCCCAGAACCCGAGATGGAAGCGCCGAGCGCCCCCGCCGCCAGCGCGGCTCGTTTCGCTTCGGAGAATCCCGCAATCAAGGGAGCTCTATGGGGCTCGGCGATGCGGTCTTGCACGCTGCCACGCAACAGCCCGACATCGTTGCTGGCAAGAGCGTAGACCAAGGTCGCAAGCATGCTGCTGTTGAAGATAGCGGACTCTAGCGAGATATCCCTTGGAATGGCTTGGCGCGCCCGACGGGTCTCGAGCGGCTGCACCGGCGTGACCAAGGCGATCCCGAGATCCAGCTCGGTCTCGATGCGGATCGAGCGACCACAGGGGCCCTGAAGCACCACGCCGCCCAGCAACGCGGGCGCGACGTTGTCGGTATGCGGCGCGCCCGAAGCGACTCGCTCTGCCTCCGCACAGACTGCCACGAGTCGTTCGGGCGCCAGGGGCGAGCCTGCCAGCAGATTGACAGCGGTGGCAGCGGCAGCAGCAGCAGCGCCCGACGAGCCCAGGCCCGAACCGATCGGCAAGCCTTTGTCGAGTACGAGCTCGACGCCGAAATCCGCTTCAACCAGCTCCAGCGCACCGCGCGCCGCAACGACCGCGGTGTTGTCCGCGCTCAGCGGCAGGTCCGCGCCCTCGATGCGAAGCAGACGCACGCCCTTGGACCGCTGTACGCGGCGCGCGTGCACCACGTCCCCGATCGCCTCCAGGGCGAGTCCCAATACGTCGAACCCGGCGCCGACGTTGCCCACCGTGCCGGGGGCAAAGACCGTGACCTGTTCCAGCACGCGCCCTAAGCTAGCCTGGAGCAGGACCCGAGGCGAGAACATGGCGCAAATTGCCAGCCTCGGGTTTGGGCTTAGGGCCCGCGGAAGAACAACTCGGGTGTTTCGGTGAGGACTGGGCGCCGCTGGCGAGGCGCGACGACGAGGAGTATTGGGGATACTTCGAGGAGGAGCAACCTAGCCAACGGTGGTCAGAACCGGCGAAATGGATGAGTTGTTCTTCCGCGGGCCCTTAGGAGGCGCAGGCCCTTGGCGCTGATGACTCGCGCTGCGGCTTCTGCTACACGAGTGGCGCAAGCGGCTTCGAGGCCGCAGACGGAGACGACCGATGTCATCGCTCAACGAGCCGCGCGTGGCTATCTTGACGGGAAGCCCGAACGATCTCGAAGTCGTGCGGCAAGCAGCGCACGTGCTCGACAAGCTCGGGATCGCCTCGGAGCTCAAGCTCATGAGTGCCCACCGAACGCCGGACCTCGTGCTTCGATACACCCGCAACGCTCGAGATCGGGGCGTCGAAGTGCTGATCGCCTGCGCCGGGATGGCCAACCATCTCGCCGGTGTGGTGGCGGCGCACACGTGCCTGCCGGTGATCGGCGTGCCCTTGCGATCGGGCGCCCTCGACGGGCTGGATGCGCTCCTCAGCACGGTACAGATGCCTCCGGGCATTCCCGTGGCGAGCGTGGGCATCGACGGCGCCAAGAACGCCGCCTATCTCGCCGCTCGCATCCTGGCGCTCGGGGACCCCGAGATAGTGAAGCGCATCGAAGCCGACCTCGCCAAGCAGCGCGAGAAGTACGAGTAGTGCTCGCGGCCGCAAGTCCGATCAGCGTGTTCGACTGTGTCCAGTGCGCAGCGCAGGGCTGCATCCACAGAGCGAGGGTTTTTGCGAGGAGGTAGGCCGAGAGCGCGCCGCCCTGCACGGCCGCAGGCGATCGAGTTATGCTTGGATGGGTCCTAATGCTCCGGCATCGTGGATTGTTGCTAGCATTGCTGACACTCTTGCCGCTCGGCTGCCGCACTGCAGCTTCCGGCCCGCATTCCGGCAAGGCGGCGCGATCGGGAGACCAAAGGCAAGCTCGCTCTGGAAGCGGCAAGAGCACGGCCTCGATTCGACGCAAGGGCAATCACCTCGTCGGGGAGCCGAGCCCCTACCTCGAGCAGCACGCGCACAACCCTGTGGATTGGTACCCCTGGGGCAAGGAGGCGCTCGACAAAGCCAAGCGCGAGAACAAGCCCATCTTCCTGTCCATCGGCTACGCCACCTGCCACTGGTGCCACGTCATGGAGAAGGAGAGCTTCGAAGACGACACCATCGCGGCCTACCTGAACCAGCACTTCGTCTCGATCAAGGTCGACCGCGAGCAGCGGCCGGATTTGGACGCCTTGTATATCGAGGCCGTGGCCGCCATGGGTGGCTCGACCGGCTGGCCGCTCACCGTGTTTTTGACGCCGAAGCTCGAGCCGTTCTTTGGCGGCACCTACTTTCCGCCCCGCAGTCGTTTCGGACGCCCTGGATTCATCGACGTACTGCGGCAGGTTCTCGAGCGCTTCCGAAAGGAAGGAGATCGGGTCGCCGCCCGCGGCCGGCAGATCTTTCAGGCGATTCGAGCCGCAGCACTGCCAAAGAGCAACGAGCGAAAGGTCGACAAGCAGATTCTGGACGAGGCCTTTGCGCGCCTGCATCGCGCGCGCGATCCGGTCTTTGGTGGCTTTGGCTTTCGACAGAAATTCCCGAACGCGCCGCTATTGCTGGCGGAGCTGCGCTACGGCAAGCGCGGTAATCATCCGCGCGCTCGCGCGCATCTCGTCCTGACGTTGGAGCAGATGATGCGGGGCGGCATCCGCGACCATCTGCAAGGCACCTTCCACCGTTACGCCGTGGATCGGCATTGGCACGTACCGCACTTCGAGAAGATGCTGTACGACAACGCCCAACTGGCGTCGCTGTACGTGGAAGCCGGGCTGTGGCTCGATCGCGACGACTTCGTGCGCGTCGGGCGCGCTGTGCTCGACGACCTCATCGCAACCTGGCAGCAACCCGACGGTGGCCTCGTCGTTGGCTTCGACGCCGACGACCCGCTGGGCGAAGGGGTGTACTACTCGTGGACCCCTGCGGAGCTGCATGCAGCGCTCGGCAAGAAGACCGGACACGCCATTGCGAGCGTCTACGGCGTAAGCGAGCAGGGCGATCGCGAGCTCGAGGGTGCGCGCAGCGTGCTGCACAGGCAGCCAGCGGCCGAGGTCGAAAGCAAGCTCGGCCTCGCACCGCAAGCGATAGAGCGAGCCGTTGCGTCGGCGCTGCCGGCCTTGCTGCGCGTCCGCGCGCGACGCCCGCGCCCTGCCATGGACGACAAGGAGCTCGTGGCCTGGAACGGCCTGGCGCTGATCGCGCTCGCCGATGTGGGTCGCTGGCTGGAGGAACCGCGCTACGTCGAGGCAGGTCAACGGATCGCTCGTTTCGTGCTGGAATCCTGCTGGCAGCCCGAGAAACGCCGAATGCTGCGAGGGCTGCGCAGGGGCGCATCGCTCGGCGAGGGCTTCGTCGACGACTACGCTTTGGCAGCGTTGGGTCTGCTGCATCTGCACGCCGCGGATGGCCAAGCGCAGTGGCTCCAACATGCGGTGGAGCTCGTTCGCGCCATCGAGCTCAAGTTCTACGACCCCGGCCTCGCCACCTTCATGCACACAGCCCGCGAGGACATACCCGAAGGGCTGCCGCTGCGCCGTGCGAAGCTGGACGACGGCGTCGTGCCCGCAGGCGCCAACGCTGCAACGTTGCTGATGCTGCAGCTGGGCGCGATCGCCGGCGATCGATTACGCTACGAAATAGGCCTTGCCACGCTGCAGACAGCCGCGGCCAATGCCGCCGCTCAGCCGTTCTCTTCAGGCTTTCTGCTCACGGCCGTCGATCATCGAAGCGGACCCGTACGCGAGGTCGTCATCGCGGGCGCGAAAGGAGAGGCGCAGACGCAGGCGCTGCTGGCGGAGCTCAGACCGCACAGCCATGCACGTTTTCTGCCGGTCCGAATACCCGCCGAGGGTGCGGGACAGGTACTGGTCGCCTCCCTTCCCGCCCTGCGCGGCAAGAAGGCGTTCGGCGGAAGACCGACCGCGTTCGTGTGCGAGCTCGGGCGCTGTGAGCTGCCGACGGGCGACCCGGCTGTCTTGCGACGTCAGCTCCGCGGCGCCCTCGCCGCTGCGGATGCAGGACACTAGGTGCGACATGGCTCCCAGGCTCGGCCGACTAGTCCCTCTGGGATCGATGCCCACTCTGCTCTTGGGGCAAGGGCGTCCCCGACCAGTCGCTTACCAGGCTTCGGGAATCCGGACGCGCGATAGCAGGCGGGTCGGCGGTAGCTGTGCCCACGTAGAGAAAACCCACCACCGAGTCCCGCTGGCGAAGGCCAAGAGCCTCTTTCACATGTGCGTCGTAGGCGTACCAGCCGGTACGCCAGAAACCCGCGAACCCGTGCGCTTGCAGCCCGAGCAGGATCCCATGGCCAACCGCTGCAGCGGACAGCACCTGCTCGATCTCCGGTACCTTGGGGTGGGGCCGTGGGCACGCTGCTACCACGACGATGAGCGGCGCTCGCAACGGCTTGTGACGCGCCTTGTCCAACGTGGCTCGAGACGCGTCGGGCTGCTGACGTAGCTCAGCCCGTGCGAAGACGTCGCCGAGCCGCTCGCGCGCCGTCCCGCGCACCGTCAGCAGCCGCCACGGCCGCAGCAGGCCATGGTCCGGAGCACGCATCGCCGCCTCGAACACCGCATCCAGGACAGCGTCGCCGGGAGCCGGCTGACCCAGTTTTGGATTCGAGCAGCGAGATGCAAGCAGAGCTATCGCATCCATGACACCCCGAATCTCCCACAAACGAGCGTCCATGCCATGCCCCCTGCCGCTACCGCCCCCCTTCGGGCCCGCGAAACACCAATCTCATGCGTTTCGCCGGTTCCGACCACCGCTGGCTGTGTTGTTGCGCCTTTGCTGGCCGGGCGCCTCAAAGCCGACCTGGCAATTGTTAGCTTGAACCGACGCCATAGCTTGCCTTGGCTCGACGCTGGGGTACGACAGCTGGTACCTTGTCCGAGAAGGGGCGCAATGTGAGCCTTCGGCCTTCGTGATTACATGTCAACGGCGATCATCCAGTATTGATGTCCAAAGTGTGAAGGCGGGTACTTAGCTTGCACGAATTGTGCTAGGGTGAACTAGGGTGAATTATCGATTGTACGGGTTGGATCCCGGTGTTGTGGATCGACCCTGCAGGCTTAACCTCTGGTAGGAGGCTTCAACGGTCCCGTGAGTGCCACGTCGGACAAGGACCCGCGGCGGATGTACGTCGGGCGGCGCCTAGGTCGCTACGAGGTGCTGGGAAGGCTCGCCAGCGGCGGCATGGCCGAGGTGTACGTGGCACGGGCGCGGGCTCAGGGCGTGGCCCGCTTCGGCCGGTTGGTCGCGATCAAGGTATTGCATGCCAATCTGGCACACGAGCAGGACTTCATCGAGATGTTCTTCGACGAGGCGCGTCTGGCCGCGCGCATCAGGCACCCCAACGTCGCGGCGACGCTCGACATCAGCAAATCGGAGTCCGCCGGATACTTCCTGGTGATGGAGTACATCGAGGGCGATCACCTCGGTGGACTGGTCAGGCAGGCATTCCGCCAGAAATCCCGCTTGCCCGCGGGTGTCACGGGGCGCATCATGAGCGATGCCCTCGCAGGGCTGGCCGCCGCGCATCGCCTGGAGGACGAACAGGGTCGGCGACTCAATCTGGTGCACCGTGACATATCGCCCCACAACATCATGGTGGGTGCTGACGGAGTGGCTCGGCTCACCGACTTCGGCGTGGCCCGTGCCGAGGACCGACTCAGTCACACCCGTGATGGACAAGTCAAGGGCAAGCTGGCCTACATGGCGCCCGAACATGCGGGCCAGGGAGTGATCGACCAGCGGGCGGACCTGTTCTCCATGGGCATCGTGCTCTGGGAATGCCTGGCCGGCCGGCGACTGTTCCGGGCACCCAATGCCGCCGCGACGCTGCACAAGCTGCTACACGAGCCCATTCCCGTCCTGTCGAAGATCGACCCGGCTTTGGCGGAGCTCGACCCGCTGCTGGATCGCGCTCTGGCTCGGGATCCACAGCAACGCTTCGCCGACGCTGACGAGTTCGCCGACGCCTTGGAGGAAGGCATTCGCCGGATTGGCGGCCTGGGATCCCACCACAAGGTGCGCGATTGCGTGCGTCGCTTCGCTTACGAGAAACTGACCCGCGATCAAGCCATTATCAGGACCGGCCTCGAGTCCATCGGGGACGCCGAGGAGGTGTCGAGCGCGCTCGAGCTGGTCGAGCTCTCGGAGCCTTCCCTGCCCCGCAGACCGTCCGATCCGTCGTCGAGCGGCGTCTTTCGCCAGACGGAGGGAAGCCACGGCGGATCGTCGCACAGCGGCACGAGCGGCCGCTTCACCGGTACCGATACGCAGGCCGAGCTGGCGGCGCTCGCTGGCGTTCGGCGACCGGGAATAGGCACCTTGCTGGCCTGGAGCGTCTTCCTGACCGTGCTGGGCGGCGCGGCATGGGTCGTGGCCACCGACGGTGCAGGCCTGCGCGACCTGTTGTCTCCTGCTCCTCCTCCGCAGCAGCAGCCGATCCTTGCCCCGAAACCTGTGGACCAACCACAGCAGGCGGCGCCGGATAGCCCGCCGCCCTTGCCGGCGTCTGAGGCGCTTCCACGCGTACACCAAACGGGGCCGCCGCCGGCGGACGTCAGAGCGCCGGCAGCACGACCCAGCCGGCCTCCCCCGGTTTCGAGCTCGCGCCGTGGATCGCGCTCGGGCGTGCGCAAGGCTCGACCGCGACCCAAGGTGGAACGCGCCAAGGCGCCGGCCCGAAGAGGATCGGCCGTCCGATCGCAGCGTCCCGGT